>DATIOT010000537.1:0-25975 GCA_035472875.1 Mycobacterium sp. | reverse complement strand
GCTCGGGGTCTGGGTGGCCGGCCCGGCCGCCGGTGGCATCCTGGCCGACTGGGGCGCCGACGTCATCAAGATCGAGCCGCCGCGCGGCGACCCGGGACGCATGTTCGGCCGGATGCTGGGCTGCGATCTCGGGGTCAATCCGCCTTTCGAAATGGACAATCGCTCTAAGCGCAGCATCGTCTTAGACCTCAGCACCGACGCGGGCCGCGATACTGCGTTCGAATTGCTCGCGGACGCAGATGTTTTCGTGACCAACGTGCGACCCGGCGCATTGCAACGTCTTGGGCTCGACTTCGAGTCGGTGTCGGCCCACAACCCCCGCCTGGTTTACGGCCTGATCACCGGATACGGCGAAACCGGGCCCGATGCCGAGCGTGCCGCCTACGACGTCGCGGCATTTTGGTCGCGCGCCGGTGTGGCCCACCTGCTCACCCGGCCCGGCGACACCCCGCCGTTTCAGCGGGGCGGCATGGGTGACCACTCGGCGGGCATGACCCTGACCGCCGCCATTTGCGCGGCACTGCTGGCCCGCGAACGCACCGGGACCGGTCAGCTGGTAACCACCTCGCTATACCGCCAGGGCGCCTACACCGTGAGCTTCGACCTCAATACCTATCTGCTGACCGGCCAGCCGATCGCGATCGGGCAACGCGAATCGATGGGCAACCCGTGCATGAACAACTACACCGCCGGCGACGGGCGGCGATTCTGGATCGTCGGGCTGGAAGGCGACCGGCACTGGCCCCCGCTGTGTCACGCCGTCGGTCGCCCCGAGTGGCTGGACGATCCTCGATACCGCGATGCCCGCGCCCGCGCCGTCAATGGCGCCGAGCTCATCGCCGAGCTGGACGAAATCTTCGCAACTCGCACCCTGGACGAATGGGCGGCGGTCTTCGGAGGTGAACCGGATTTCTTCTGGTCGCCGGTCAACAGCATCGAGGACGTCGTGGCCGACGAGCAGTTCCACGCCGCGGGCGGCATCGTCGACGTCCCGGATGGAGAATCCAGCGTCTTGATGGTGGCCACACCCGCGGATTTCCATGGCACGCCGTGGGCGCCACGTTCTGCGGCACCGGAACTCGGGGCGCACACCGACGAAATTCTGGGCGAATTGAAGGCGCGCCGCGACTCCTGACCACTCGCCGGAGCTTTACAAATTTGCGCAGAAGTGTCACGCTGTCCGGTGAGTCGCGTCACCCGATTCGCCCGACCGGGCTCGTCCCGGGAGCGGCGCCGCGTGACGCGGCAGCCCACAACTGGAAGCCCATGACACGCGCGGCAGCAACGCCAACGCACTCGGAGAAGTGGCGGTGAGGAATGGATTTGATGGTCACTCCAACATTCGACATCAGCGACAGCAGCCGAGCTACCGCAAGAACAACCCGTGCAGACGGTGAGTGTCTGCGATATCGACTGGACGTTGTCGCGGCCAGTCCCCTCGACGTCGTGCAATCGGCCGGGGGTTGGCTCTACGACCGGGTGATGGGCGGTTGGGAGGTGACGGTGCTGCTGCCGGATAGCTGCGATACCCGGTCGCTGCGAATACTCGGGGTGGGGGTTATGGACGCGAAGTCGGAGTTCTTCCCGACTGCGATGGGCTCGACGAGCCAAACTCTGGCAGTCAGCGCTGAGGCATTCACCGCAGATGCACTAGTGCGCGACAAGGTGCTCAAGTCGCTGGATAACCGTCTGACCGAAGTTGCGTTGTGGGGTGACGGGTGGCCCCCGGGAGTACACCGCGCGATGACCAGAGTGCAGCACCTGCTCAGCGCAGCGGCGCGGACCTTCAAGGGCTACGCTCTTGCGGCAGCCGGAATTCCCTGCAATTCAGTCGATCCCACCGAGCCGCTGCTGTGCGACAGGGCAATCTGTTCGCGGGTCGACTCAGAGCTGATCCGGCTCGATTAGCACGATGAAGAAGTACTACGGCCACACACTGCTCTACCTGCACGAGACGATCTCGCTGGGCTCCGGGCGAAGCGACCACTTCACCGAAGTCTTCAACGACACCTACCAGCCGATGATGGACGAGCTCGGTGCCCGGCTGTTCGCGATCTGGAAATGCACCCCTTACAACGGCCATTGGCCGCAAGTGACAATCATCTGGGAGATCGACGGATTCGCCGACTACGCCAGGATCGGGGCCGCCCAGGCGCGCGGCGGCAGCCATGAAGCCGCGGTCGGCAAATGGTCGCAGTTTCTGGCCGACATCGGCGCCTCAGGGGAGGGGCGAATCATGTATCCCGGGCCCAGCAACAAGACGCTGGCCCAGCTGCGCGAGGCCAATTTCACTGCGCCGCTGGTGATCCAAGAGATCATGCAGACCAAGCCGGGGCGTCAGGACGACTACATCCGCGAGCTGGAACGGCTCTATGTCCCGTGGTCGGAGCGCACGGGTAAACGCTGGCTGGGCTCATTCACCACCACCTTCCGCTACAACGAGGTCATCCACTACTGGGCACTGGACGGTGGCTGGGAATGCTTCGCCAACCACTACCCCTCGTGGAAGGAAAGCCCACCCGCCGAGATCGTTACCTGGATGAGCGTGGCGCCCGCACTGCGCGACGGCTGGGAAGACTCGATTCTGCTGGCCCTACCGCCATCACCGCTGCAGTGATGAGCATGAGCAACACCGTGGATTTCAAATACGATCCGTTTGACGCGGAAGTGATGGCAAACCCGTTGCCGTACTACCGCATTCTGCGTGACCACCATCCGCTGTACTACATGCCACAGTGGGACACCTTTGCCCTCTCCCGCTTTGAGGACATCTGGCGGGTACTTGAAGTCAATGACGGGACGTTCGTCGCATCGGAGGGCACGTTGCCCCCGACGGCGGTTTTGGCGAAGCACAACACCGGGCCGATCGACGACCCGCCGTTGCATCCGTTGCCATTTCACGCGGTGTTTGACACCGACTTGTACGGCGAGATCCGGCGCGCGCATTCCCAGCCGTTGCGGCCGAGGTCGGTCGCCGGGCTAGAGGGCAGGATCCACGCCCTGGCCAACGAACGACTCGACCTGCTGGTGCCGCGGGGGTCGTTCGACCTGACTCAGGAATATGGCGGGATCGTTGCGGCCTCCATGGTGTGCGATCTTTTGGGTCTGCCAACCGATCTCGCGCCGCAGGTCTTGGGCGCCGTGAATGCCGGCAGCCTGGCCGAGCCCGGTGTTGGCGTCGACACCGCCGAAGCCCGGCCCAACTATCTGGAATTCCTGATTCCAGTTGTCGAGCGCCGCCGAGCCGACCAGTCCGGAAAAGCGCTGCCGGTCGTAGACGGCCTGTTGGGCTACCGGTTGCCTGACGGCAGCGCGCTGAACGACGTTGAAGCCGCGACCCAGATGCTGTGCATCTTCATTGGCGGTACGGAAACGGTGCCCAAGATTGTCGCCCATGGCTTGTGGGAGCTCAGCAAGCACCCAGACCAGTTGGCGGCGGTGCGCGCCGACCCCGCCACCAATGTTCCGCTCGCGCGCGAGGAGATGATCCGGTTCTGTGCGCCGGCGCAGTGGTTCGCCCGAACTGTGCGTAAACCCTTCAGCATTCACGGCGAGACCCTCAACCCGGGTCAACGCATCATCACACTGCTGGCTTCAGCCAACCGCGACGAGCGGGAGTACCCGGAGCCCGACGAATTCATCTGGAATCGGCCGATCAAGCGGTCGCTGGCGTTCGGCCGCGGCCAGCACTTCTGCATCGGCTACCACCTGGCCAGGCTGGAAATCGATGTGATGCTGCAGGAATGGCTGCGGCGAGTCCCGGACTACACAATCCGCGACGACGGTGCCGCCCGGCTGCCGTCCAGCTTCCAGTGGGGATGGAACAAGATCCCGGTGGAGGTTTGACGTGTGGTCTTACCGGATCATTGCCCCCTATCTGTTCGAGCGGACGTCGATCGCTGACAAAACACCCGATTGCCTGGCCGATGGCCAGGTGCTGCTGCGGTTCTTGGCCGCCGGCGTCTGCGGCAGCGATCTACCGGCCTTTCGCGGTGCCCGGGGCCGGCTTCCCGGAGACGACGGATTAAGCGCCGCCGAGAAAGACGGGTTCCCGATTCACGAGGTCGCCGGCGAGGTGATCGCCAGCCGCCATCCCGAGCATCGCCCGGGCGACCGCGTGGTGGGCTGGGCCTCTGGATTCGACGGGATGATGGAGCGGGTGGTCAGCGACGGCAACGGGCTGGCGCCGTATGACCCGGTGCTCACGCCGGCACAGGCGATCGGCCTGCAACCGCTGGCATGCGTCCTCTATGCCTGCGAGCAGTTGGGCGACCTGGCCGGCCGTCACGTCGCGATCATCGGCCAGGGCTCGATCGGGCTGCTGTTTTCCTATGTCGCCAAGGCGACCGGAGCCCGACGCGTTACCGGGGTCGACCCCATCGACCGGCAAAGCCTGGCAACAGTATTCGGAGTCGATGACGCGGTACGTGCCACCAGCGACCGGTGGGTGAGCCAACTCGCGGCCGCGGACCGCGCCGATATCGTCATCGAGGCCGTCGGTCACCAGGTGGCCACTCTGCGGCACGCCATCGAAGCCGCCGCGCCTGGTGGCACCGTTTTCTATTTCGGCGTTGCCGACGACGACGCCTACCCGATTAGCATGCGCCTCATGCTGCGCAACAATCTGACGCTGAAATCCGGTGTGACGCTTGACCGGCGGCGGGTATTGGAGCTCGCCGGGAAGTTCGCCGCGGACCATCCCGACCTGCTCGGCTCCTATCTGACGCACACCTTCGGCGTCGGCGACGTGCAGGGCGCATTCGACCTGGCGTGTCGGCCGATTCCCGAACGTGTCAAGATCGCGATCGCAGGCTGATCGTGTCCCAGATGTCGGAGAGCAACCTCCAAAAGGCGCTGAACAAGACAACCCCGATATGGGGCGGCTGGATCACCGGCCCGACCTTGATCGGACCGGAAGAATTCGCCAGGTCCGGATACGACTACGTGGGTTTCGACGCCCAGCACGGCTACCTCGACGACGCCGATATCGCCGGCATGCTGCGGCGTATCGAGCACGTACCCATCGCCACCGCGGTGCGGCTACCCAATGCCGACCCGGCGCCGATCGGGCGGGTCCTGGACGCCGGCGCCGACGCCGTCTTCATCGCGATGATCGAGTCAGCCGACCAGGCCGCCGCGGCGGTGGCCGCCACCCGCTACCCGCCGGCCGGTATCCGCAGCTTCGGCCCGCTGCGCGCCAGCCTGGGTTATGACAGCGCCGCCCTCGAGTCCCGGGTGAGCGTGTTCGCGATGATCGAAACCGCTGCGGCGCTGTCCGGCCTCAGCGAAATCTGCGCTGTCGACGGCCTGGCCGGAATCTATATCGGGCCGGCTGATCTGGCCATCTCGATGGGTGTCGACGCCGTCGGGGCAACCAGACATCCGGAGGTGCTGGAAGCGATCGTGGGAATCCATCGCGCGGCCACAGATGCCGGGCTGGTCACCGGGATCCACGCGAGTGAGGGCAAGACAGGTCGCGCCATGGCGCAGCTTGGATTTCGGATGATCACCCTGGCGGCCGAATCGCAAGCGTTGCGGCGAGGAGCGGTCGAGCACCTACGTGAGGCGACTGGACAGTGATTGACGACCAAGCCGCGATTCGTGAACTGATTGCCCGCTACGCGCTTGCCCTTGACGCCGGAGACATCGACGGGTGCGCGCAGCTGTTCACCGGCGACGGGGAATTCTTGGTTTATGGCCGGTCTTTCGCCGGTCACGACGGCATCGGCAAGATGTTCCGGGATGCACCGCGCGGGCTGCACTTGACCGGGCTCTCGCGCATCGACCTCCACGACGACACCGCGACGGCCCGGTCGCAAGTGCTGTTCGTCAGGGCCGGCGATCTGCACCTGCGACCCGCGCTGTACGACGATGAACTGGTCCGTGACGGCGGGCAGTGGCGTTTCCAGCGTCGCCGATGCCAATTCATCACCAGCCGCGGCCTGTCCGATAGCCCCGAGGACCCGTCATCATGAACCAACGTGTCGTGCTGGTGACCGGGGCCGCAGGCGGGCAGGGTTGGGCCATCACTAAAAGGCTTCGCGCAGTAGGGTATTCCGTGGCTGCCTGTGATAGACGGGCCGACGAAATCATGGCCGCGGTCGACGAGTTGGGTGATGACGAGGTGATCGGAATCCAACTCGACGTGACCTCCCCGGAGCAGTGGGATGCAGCCGTCGAAAAGGTGGTGGATCGATTCGGGCTGCTGAGCACGCTGGTCAACAATGCCGGCGTGCTGCACCGGGCATCGTTAGCCGACGAGACCGCTGAAGACTTCGAAAACGCCTGGCGGGTCAACTGTCTGGGCGCTTTCCTTGGCATCCGCGCCACACTCGATCAGCTACGTGAGGCGGAAAATGCGGCAATCGTCAACATCTGCAGCACCGGAGCGATCCGTCCCTTCCCGCAGCACAGCGCATACGGCTCGTCGAAGTGGGCGCTTCGCGGTCTGACCCAGACCGCGGCGGCCGAACTGGCCCCGTCCGAGATCCGCGTCAACGCCGTGTTCCCGGGACCGGTCGCGACGCCAATGCTCGATGAAGCCACGCAGACACGGCTGGCCGCGCAAGCGATGTTCGGGCGGCTGGGCCGGCCTGGTGAAATCGCCGACGCCGTAGCGTTTCTGGTCTCCGACGCGGCGTCGTTCATTACCGGTTCGGAACTCATCGTCGACGGTGGGCAATGCCTGCAGATCCGATGAAAACGAAACTGTCGGTCGGCATCATCGGCGCCGGGCCGCGCGGCCTGGCGCTGGGAATCCTGCTGGCACGTGCCGGTTTTCACGACTTCACAATCTTCGACCGCGAAGACGACGTTGGCGGGACGTGGCGGATCAACACCTATCCGGGGCTGGCGTGCGACGTCAAGTCGCATCTCTACTCCTATTCATTCGACTTGAACCCGCACTGGTCGCGGCTGTGGTCAGGGCAGCCCGAGATCCTGGCCTACTTCGAGCGCTGTGCTAACGAGTATGGTTTGCGGCCGCACCTGAGACTGCGCACCGAAATCCGTGCGGCGCGCTGGGACGAGGAAACCCAGCGGTGGTGCCTGACCACTGCGGATGGTGAGCAGCACCATTTCAATATCGTGGTGTCCGCCGTCGGCCTGTTCACCCGGCCGCTGCTCCCGGATCTCGTCGAACAGGAGCCATTCACCGGAACGGTGATGCACTCATCGCGGTGGGATCATTCGGTCCCACTCGAGGGTGCGCGGGTGGCCGTGCTGGGAACCGGATCGACGGCGTCGCAGCTGGTGCCCGAACTCGCAAAGGTCGCGGGCAAGGTGTATTCGGTGCAACGGTCACCGACCTGGATATTGCCCAAGCCAGACCGGCATTGCACGCGACGGGAGCGCTGGGTCTTCGCCCACGTGCCGTTCGCCAAAAAGCTGCACCGGACCCGGCTGTGGCTGCGCAGTGAATCCAACATCTCGGTGATCGAGCACGGCAGCGAAAAGACCCAGGAGCTCACCGCGATTGCACTGAGCATGCTCGAGAAGACGGTCGCCGATGAGGAATTGCGCCGCAAGCTGACTCCGGACCACCCAATGGGCTGCAAACGGCTGGTGTTCTCGTCGGACTACTTGCCCGCGTTAACCCGGCCCAATGTCGAGCTGATGACCAGCCCGGCGCGGTACTTGCGGGCCCGATCCCTGGTCACCGAAGACGGCACCGAACGAGGAGTCGATGTGGTGGTGTGCGCCACCGGCTACGCCGCGGCAGACTATCTGGGGCAGCTCGACGTTGCCGGAGAGCATGGAATGACGTTGCGCGAGACCTGGAGTGAAGGGGCGCACGCATATTTCGGTATGGCCGTTCCCGGGTTCCCCAACTTCTTCATGCTGTACGGGCCAAACACCAATGTCGGCTCCAACAGCGTGATCTTCATTCTCGAAGCGCAGGCGCGCTACATCGTGCGGGCGTTGAAGTACATGCGGCGCAAGGGTAAGACGTACGTCGCGGCGCGGCCCTCGGCGCTGGGCGAGTTCGTTGCTAAGATCGACCGTTGGATGGTTGGCACCGTCTGGACAACCCAGTGCAGCAATTACTTTCGTGCAGCTAATGGGCGCGTGGTCACGCAGTGGCCGCGAAGCGCGCGTAGCTTCTGGGGAATGACGCGCAGATACAAACCCGCCGACTTCGGCTTCCAGGCTCCAGTCATGTCCGCCGTGGACGGCGAAGCGGTCACGGCGCTCGACGGGCGGAGTCGATGACAGAATTGGACAGCGCCGCGCGGCTCGATACCGTTCTGCGCTCCATTGCCACGACGCGAACAGACTTTTCGCTGGAAGCAATCCAACTCATGCGCGAACCGTTCAACGAGCGCCGCCGTATTGCAGCCGAAAACACTGATGCGCAAGGCGTCCAGGTCGTCGAGGACAACGTGGCGGCCGAATCCCGCACAGTGCCGGTACGGGTCTACCGCGGCGCGGAGTCACCGGCGCCAGCGGTGGTGTACTGCCATGCCGGCGGGTTCGCGCTGGGAAACCTGGACACGGATCACCGGCAGTGCGTGGAGCTCGCCCGTCGCGGCCGCTGCACGGTGGTGTCAGTCGACTACCGCCTGGCCCCGGAGCACCCGTATCCGGCCGCGCTCGACGACGCTATTGCCGTACTGCGATGGGTGGCCGCAAACGCGACGGAACTCGGCGTCGATGCGGCGCGCTTAGCCGTCGCGGGCAGCAGCGCCGGTGCCACGTTGGCCGCATGCCTGGCGCATGGTGCCGGCGGCAATCTGGCGTCGATTGTGTTTCAGTTGCTGCACCAGCCGGTACTGGACAATCGAGCCACCGCGTCGAAAGCGGAATTTCGTACCAGCCCTGCTTTCGACGGCGAGGCAGCGGACTTGATGTGGCGCTAGTACCTGGGCCCGGAAGCCGGATCAGGAGACGCCGTGCCCGCACGCCGAACCCGATTCGACGGTCTGCCACCAGCTTTGATCACCTGCGCGGAGATCGATCCCTTTCGTGACGAAGCGGTCGACTATGCACTACAGCTACTTCGCGCCGGAGTCTCCACCGAGCTGCACGTGTTTCCGGGCACCTGCCACGGATTCGATTCGCTGCTGCCTGACTGGTCCGTCTCCGAGCGGTTGTTCACGCTGCAAGGGGACGCCCTGTCGAGCGCATTCGGCGACTGAGGGTCAGTCGAAGCGGATGAGCTGGCGCACGGCGGTGCCGGCGGCCAGATGATCCATTGCTTCGTTGATGTCATCCAGCCGAATTGTCGACGACACCAGCGCCTCCACCGGCAGCCGGCCCGACTGCCACAGCGAGACGAACCGGGGAATGTCGCGGCTGGGCACCGCAGAGCCCAGGTAACTGCCGATCAACGACCGACCTTCGGCGACAAAACCCAACGGCGACACGCTGATCCGTGCATCTGGCGGCGGTAGCCCGACGGTGATGGTGCGCCCGCCCGGGGCGGTCATCGCGATCGCGGTCTCCAATGCGGCGGGATGGCCGACGGCCTCGACAACCACGGCGGCCTTCATGCGGGCGTCGGCGGTCTGCTGCGGTGTGTAAGTCTCGTGCGCGCCCAGGCGTCGTGCCGCGGCCAACTTCTCGGGCAATTGGTCGACGGCGACAACGCGAACGTCGTCGTAAGTCAGCGCGGTGAGTACCGCTGCCATGCCGACACCGCCCAGTCCTACAACAGCGACCGACTGGCCCGGTCGCGGATTGCCGACGTTGAGCACCGCGCCACCACCGGTCAGCACCGCGCACCCCAGTAGAGCGGCGACTTCGGGTGGCACGTCGTGCGGCACCGGAACCGCACTTGCCCGGTTGACGACCGCGTGCGTCGCGAAGCCCGAGACGCCGAGGTGGTGATACACCTGGTGGCCGGCCCGGCCGAGGCGGATGTCGCCGCCGAGCAATGTCCCGGCGGTATTGGCCGCGCTGCCCGGTTCACACGGTGTGAGGCCTTCGGTCGCGCACGCCGCGCAATGGCCGCAACGCGGCAAAAACACCAGCACCACCCGCTGGCCGATGGCGAGGTCGGCCCCGTCTGATGGCGAGCCGGGACCGACTGCTTCGACGATCCCGGCCGCTTCGTGACCGAGCAACATCGGCACCGGCCGTACCCTGTTGCCGTCCACGACCGACAGGTCGGAGTGACAGACGCCAGCGGCCTCGATGCGGACCAGAACCTCATCGCGCTGTGGGGGTGCGAGGTCAAGCTCGGTGACGCTAATCGGCCGGGACTCGGCATAGGGCCGCGGTGACCCGATGCGCTCCAGCACAGCGCCCCGTATTTGAAACATGTTGGAATACAACCATGGCTTCAACTTCGCTGGTCCCGCCCCTACCAGACGGGCTGACCAGCCGCGATTTCCCGGTGCTCTGGCCCGTGCTGACCCGATGGGCCGACAACGACATGTTCGGTCACCTCAACAACGCCGTGTACTACCAGCTGTTCGACACCGCGATCAACGGCTGGATCAACACGAACACCGAGGTCGACCCTCTCACCATGTCTTCGCTGGGCATTGTCGCCGAGTCAGGCTGTCGCTACTTCTCCGACCTGCATTTTCCGGAAAGGCTTGTCATCGGCCTGGCAGTTACCCGGCTCGGGCGCAGCAGCGTCACGTACCGGCTCGGCGTTTTCCGGGGAGCTGAGGAGCCGGCCGCCGATGACGCTGGGGGTCCCCCCGCTTGCCGGGGAACGGTCACCGCTCTCGGGCACTGGGTGCACGTCTACGTCGACCGGACGAGCCGCAGGCCGGTGCCGATTCCCGACGCCATCCGCGCGCTGCTGTCGACGGCCTGCGTTGAAGCCTAGATCGCAATGGATAGAAACCTGACCGAGATAGCGTCTACGGCTGGCACTTTCGTCCGCCCAGTCTGCGCCGTCGGTGCCGTCGCGCACCCGGTTATGCTTCGCCAATGCCAGTCTTGAGCAAGACCGTCGAGGTCAGTGCCGACGCTGCATCGATCATGGCCATCGTCGCCGATTTCGAGGCGTACCCGCAGTGGAACGATGAGATCAAAGGTCTTTGGGTGCTCGCCCGCTACGACGACGGGCGTCCCAGCCAGCTGCGGCTCGACACCGAGGTTCAAGGAGTGGCGGGTACCTACATCCAGGCCGTGTACTACCCGGGCGCGAATCAGATTCAAACCGTCATGCAGCAAGGTGGCCTGTTTACCAAGCAGGAGCAATTGTTCAGCGTGGTGGAGGTCGGTGCGTCGAGCCTGCTGACGGTGGACATCGACGTCGAGACCGCTATGCCGGTGCCCGCGCCGATGCTGAAGTCGATGCTCAATAACGTGCTCGACCAACTCGCCGAAAACCTGAAGCTGCGTGCCGAGCAGCTGGCCGCCAATTAGCGACCTGCCCTGCTCAGTCGAAGATTCCCGTTCGTTCCAGCATCTCGGTCAGCCGGTGTGCCGCGTCGGTGAATTGCCAGACGGTGTGCTCGATGACGGCCGACGCATCGCGCCGACGCAGCGCGGCGATCAACCGTCGGTGATTATCGACCGCGGCGATACCCCATTCCGGGTCCGCGGCGTACACCCGCACTGGCATGTAGCGCGCGGCATTCAGCAGGAACCAGGCCAATTTGATCCGGCCGCTGGCCTGGTTGAAGACGCGATGAAACGCGAACTCGATCCCCGCGATGGTCTCGGCTTCGCTGGATCCGACGGCCGCCTCGAACGCGTTGTTGATTCGTTCCAGCTCATCGATCTCGACGTCGGCGATGTGGTCGGTCGCCGCGGCGGCCAGCTCTTTGGCGATGGTTGCCTGGAGCCAGAAGATGTCTCGGATGTCCTGCCGGGTCAGCGGCAACACGACGTGACCGCGGTGCGGTTCTAGCTGCACCATGCCTTCGCCGCGCAGTTTCAGCAGGGCCTCACGCACCGGCGTGATGCTGACCCCGAGTTCCGCCGCGGTCTCATCGAGGCGGATGAAGGTTCCCGGGCGCAATGCCCCGGACATGATCGCCGCCCGCAAGTGACCCGCGACTTCGTCGGACAACTGCGCCCTGCGCAGTGGCCGGCGGCTCCGCGGCTTGGTAGATATTGGTGCGTTCACGGGGGCTGCCAGGGCTTTCAGGGGCTTGGCGGGGCTTGTCTTTGGGGCACTAAAGCCATAGTGTGACCCACACAACACTATGTTTTATCAAATATCAACCTGGCGCAAGCGGTGCGAGAGTGAAGGGGAGGTTATCGGTTGACCGCGCAATTGGCCAGTCGCCTGACACAGACAACACAGGTCACGGAGCAGCCTTACCTCGCCCGGCGGCAAAACTGGGTGAACCAGCTCGAGCGGCACGCTTTGATGCAGCCGAACGCGACGGCGCTGAGGTTCCTGGGCAACACGGTGACGTGGGATGGATTGCAGCGCCGGGTCGCGGCACTGGCCGATGCGTTAAGCCGCCGGGGAGTCGGCTTCGGCGATCGGGTCATGATCTTGATGCTCAACCGCACCGAATTCGTCGAATCGGTGCTGGCCGCCAACATGCTCGGGGCCATCGCGGTCCCGCTGAACTTCCGGCTAACTCCAGCCGAAATCGCCTTCCTGGTCGAGGACTGCGAAGCCTGCGTGATGATCACCGAGGCCGTGCTTGCTCCAGTGGCCACTGGTGTCCGTGACGTCCAGCCGCTGCTGGACATGATCATCGTGGCCGCCGGATCGACCGACGAGAGTGTGTTCGGCTATGAGGACCTCATCAACGAGCCCGGTGATTCGCACGAACCCGTGGACATCCCGAACGACTCTCCGGCTCTGATCATGTACACGTCGGGCACCACCGGCCGTCCGAAAGGTGCCGTGCTGACCCACACCAATCTGACCGGCCAGACGATGACCGGGCTCTACACCAACGGCGCCGACATCAACGGCGACGTCGGTTTCATCGGTGTCCCGTTTTTCCACATCGCCGGAATCGGCAACATGCTGACCGGGATGCTGCTCGGCATCCCCACGGTGATCTACCCGCTCGGTGCGTTTGACCCCGGCCAGCTGCTCGACGTGCTGGCGGCAGAGCAGGTCACCGGGATCTTTCTGGTTCCTGCGCAGTGGCAGGCGGTGTGCGCCGAGCAGCAAGCACGACCCCGTGACCTGAGGCTGCGGGTGATGTCGTGGGGAGCCGCCCCGGCGCCGGATGCGTTGCTGCGGGAGATGTCGGCAACATTCCCCGGTACCCAGATACTGGCCGCATTCGGCCAGACCGAGATGTCGCCAGTCACCTGCATGCTGCTCGGTGACGATGCGATCCGTAAGCGTGGATCGGTCGGCAAGGTGATCCCGACGGTCGCCGCCCGTGTGGTCGACGAGAACATGAACGACGTGCCGGTCGGCGAGGTAGGCGAAATCGTTTACCGGGCACCAACATTGATGAGCGGCTACTGGAACAACCCGGCGGCTACCGCGGAGGCGTTCGCTGGCGGTTGGTTCCATTCCGGGGACCTCGTTCGGATGGACGAGGAGGGCTACGTCTGGGTGGTGGATCGCAAGAAGGACATGATCATCTCCGGCGGAGAGAACATCTACTGTGCGGAGGTGGAAAACGTTCTCGCCGGCCATCCGAGCATCGTGGAAGTCGCCGTCATCGGCCGTGCCCACGAGAAGTGGGGTGAGGTGCCGATCGCGGTCGCGGCCGTCACCGACGACGACCTTCGGCTCGATGACTTGAACGAGTTCCTGACCGAGCGGCTCGCGCGCTACAAGCACCCCAAGGCCCTCGAGATCGTAGATACTTTGCCTCGCAACCCTGCTGGGAAGGTGCTCAAGACTGAGCTACGGCTGCGCTACGGAGCCACAGCTGCTAGTGAAAGCCGGTCTGCGTCAAGGGATTTAACAACCAGGGAGGAGGGCTGACCGAAACTGTAACGTTTGCCCGCTGTTGACGAAGGGTTAATTGTGCGGATGCTGTTCACACGTGCTCGGCCATCGGGTACATTCCTGTGGTCTCCGTTACTACTTGCGAGTAGGGAGCCGATGGTCACACAGGTAGGGTTGCGGCAAGGTGGGGGCTCCCCCAGCCGCGTAGCGGCGAGGGGGCGAGGCGTGCGACACGATCCGCTGCGGCGCTGCGACGCACGCGGGGCCTGCTGGAGGGGGCAGCGGTGACGACGTCCACGCGGCCAAGCCTGGTCGGTTACGCTCGCGATCAACTGCAGACGCCGCTGACCCTCATCGGCGGCTTCTTCCGGATGTGTGTCCTGACCGGAAAGGCGTTGTTCCGCTGGCCGTTCCAATGGCACGAGTTCATCCTGCAGTGCTGGTTCATCATGAGGGTGGCGTTCCTGCCGACCATCATGGTCTCGATACCGCTGACCGTCCTTCTGATTTTCACCCTCAACGTGCTGCTGGCCCAGTTCGGTGCTGCCGACCTGTCCGGCGCGGGCGCAGCGATCGGCGCGGTCACCCAGCTCGGCCCGTTGACCACGGTGCTGGTGGTGGCCGGCGCCGGGTCGACGGCGATCTGCGCCGACCTGGGCGCTCGCACCATCCGCGAGGAGATCGACGCGATGGAGGTGCTCGGCATCGACCCCATCCACCGGCTGGTGTTGCCCCGGGTGATCGCCGCGACTCTGGTCGCCACTCTGCTCAACGGCCTGGTAATCACCGTCGGCCTGGTGGGTGGCTATCTGTTCGGGGTGTACCTGCAGAACGTGTCGGGTGGGGCTTACCTCGCCACCCTGACCACCATTACCGGTCTGCCCGAGGTCATCATCGCGACCGTCAAAGCCGCGACGTTCGGCCTCATCGCCGGCCTGGTCGGCTGTTATCGCGGGCTGACCGTGCGCGGCGGCGCCAAGGGGCTGGGCACCGCCGTCAACGAGACCGTAGTGCTGTGCGTAGTCGCGTTGTACGCGGTCAACGTGATATTGACCACCATCGGTGTGCGATTCGGAACGGGGCGCTGACATGTCGACCGGCACTGTGGTGCGCGCCCGCTTCCCGCGGGCCGCCGAAAATCTGAATCGCTACGGCGGTGCTGCCGGCCGAGGACTTGACGACATCGGTCAGATGACCTGGTTCGGGATGGTCTGCATCGGGAACATCCCGCATGCGCTGCGCAACTATCGCAAGGAGACGCTGCGGCTGATCGCCCAGATCGGCATGGGCACCGGTGCCATGGCAGTCGTTGGTGGCACCGTCGCGATCGTCGCTTTCGTGACGCTGTCCGGTAGCTCCCTGGTCGCCATCCAAGGCTTCGCGTCACTGGGAAACATCGGCGTCGAGGCATTCACCGGCTTCTTCGCCGCACTGATCAACGTGCGTATCGCCGCCCCGGTCGTGACCGGTATCTCGATGGCCGCCACGGTCGGCGCCGGCGCTACCGCAGAGCTCGGAGCCATGCGGATCAGTGAAGAGATCGACGCCCTGGAAGTGATGGGCATCAAATCAATCTCTTTCCTGGCGAGCACCCGGATCATGGCCGGGCTGGTAGTGATCATTCCGCTCTACGCGCTGGCAATGATCGCGTCGTTCCTGTCCCCACAAATCACTACAACGGTGCTCTACCGACAATCCAGCGGAACCTACGAGCACTATTTCCGGACATTCCTGCGCCCCGATGACGTGTTCTGGTCATTCGTGGAGGCGATCATCATCACCGCGGTCGTGATGATCACCCACTGCTACTACGGGTACAACGCCGGCGGCGGGCCCGTCGGCGTCGGCGAGGCCGTCGGCCGATCGATGCGTTTCTCGCTGGTCTCGGTGCAGGTTGTCGTTTTGTCCGCCGCGTTGGCGCTCTACGGCGTCAACCCCAACTTCGCACTCACGGTGTAGCTGCCATGACATCGCCCACCAGATTCAACGCGCCACGGACGCCGCCGTACAAATTGGCCGGCGTCGGAATCTTGGTAATCGCTGCGCTGATTCTGGTTTTGGTGTACGGGCAGTTCCGGGGAGATTTCACACCCAAGACCAAGCTGACGATGCTCGCTTCTCGAGCCGGGTTGGTGATGGATCCGGGCGCGAAGGTCACCTACAACGGGGTGGAGATCGGCCGGGTGGCCAATATCTCGGAGATCTCGCATAACGGTCAGCCGGCGGCCAAATTCACCTTGGAGGTGTATCCGAGATACCTCCCGCTGATTCCGTCCAACGTGAATGCCGATATCAAGGCGACCACGGTGTTCGGCGGTAAGTATGTGTCGTTGACGACGCCGCAAAACCCATCGCCGCATAGGATCTCACCGCAAACGGTGATCGACGCCAGGTCGGTGACGACGGAGATCAACACGTTGTTCCAGACCATCACCTCGATCTCGGAGAAGGTCGATCCGGTCAAGCTGAACCTGACGCTGAGCGCGGCCGCGCAATCGCTGGCCGGATTGGGCGATAGGTTCGGGCAGTCGATCGTCAACGCCAACGCGATCCTCGATGATGTCAACCCGCAGCAGCCGCAGGTCCGTCACGATATCCAGCAGTTGGCGGGTCTGGGCGACACCTACGCCAATGCCGCGCCGGATTTGTTCGACTTCCTGAACAATGCGGTGGTCACGTCGCGCACGATCAACCAGCAGCAGAAGGACCTGGATCAAGCGTTGTTGTCGGCGGCCGGGTTCGGCAACACGGGCGCGGACATTTTCCAGCGTGGAGGTCCGTATCTGGCGCGTGGGGCCGCCGACCTAGTGCCGTCCGCCCAGCTGCTTGACACCTACAGCCCGGCGCTGTTCTGCACCCTCCGCAACTACCACGACATCGAATCCAAGGTCGCCGCGTTCACCGGTGGCGGCAACGGCTACTCGCTGAATACCCACACCGTGCTGACGTCGGGTTTGGGATTGATGCTTAACCCGCTAGCCATTGGACCCTTGCTGCTCTCAATGGTCGGTGGACTGGCCGGAGTGGTAGGCGGGGCGCCGAATCCCTACACCTGGCCGGAAAATCTGCCGCGAGTGAACGCTCGTGGTGGGCCGGGGGGTGCGCCGGGTTGCTGGCAGCACATCACCCATGACCTCTGGCCCGCACCCGAGTTGGTGATGGACAGTGGCAACAGCCTTGCGCCGTACAACCACCTAGACACCGGTTCGCCCTACGCGATCGAGTACGTGTGGGGCCGTCAGGTAGGGGATAACACGATCAACCCATGAAAATCACCGGTACCCTCGTCCGACTCGGCATCTTCTCGTTGGTGCTGCTGCTGTTCACTGTGATGATCATCGTGGTGTTCGGTCAGATGCGATTTGACCGCACTTATGGGTACTCGGCGGAATTCAGCAATATCAGCGGGCTGCGGCAGGGCCAGTTCGTTCGCGCCTCCGGGGTCGAGATCGGGAAGGTCGATTCGGTAGCGCTGGTCGACGGCGGCAAGCGGGCACGGGTGAAATTCAATGTCGACCGCTCGGTGCCGCTGTATCAGTCGACGACCGCACAGATCCGCTACCACGACCTGATCGGCAACCGCTACCTGGAGCTCAAACGCGGCGAGGGCGAAGGCGCTGACCGGATCCTGCCGCCGGGCGGATTCATCCCGCTGTCGCGCACGTCGCCCGCGCTGGACCTGGACGCACTGATTGGTGGTTTCAAGCCGCTGTTTCGGGCGCTGGACCCGGAGAAGGTCAACACGATCGCGTCGGCACTGATCACGGTGTTCCAGGGTCAAGGCGGCACCATCAACGACATCCTCGACAACACCGCGCAACTGACCAACCAGCTCGGCGAGCGTGACCAGGCGATCGGCGAGGTGATCAAGAACTTGAACATCGTCCTGGACACGACGGTTCGTCATCGCCAGCAGTTCGACCAGACCATCAACAACCTCGAGGTGCTGATCACCGGGCTGAAGAACCACGATGACCAGCTGGCGGGCGGGACGGCGCACATCAGCAACGCCGCCGGGACGGTGGCCGATCTGCTGGCCGAGGACCGCGGTCTGCTGCACAACACCCTCAACTACCTGGACGGGGTTCAGCAGCCGCTCATCGATCAGCGCCAGCAACTGAACGACTTCCTGCACAGGGTGCCGACCGCGTTGAACTCGATCGGACGCACTATCGGCTCTTATGGCGACTTCGTGAACTTTTACGCGTGCGACATCACGCTCAAGATCAACGGGCTGCAGGCTGGTGGCCCCGTCCGCACGGTGCGGCTATTCCAGCAGCCGACGGGTAGGTGCATGCCGCAATGAGAACGCTGGAACCTCCCAATCGGCTGCGCATCGGGCTCATGGGCATCCTGGTGACGCTGCTCGTCATCGGCGTGGGTCAAAGCTTCACCAGTGTCCCGATGTTGTTCGCCAAGCCGGCCTACTACGGCCAGTTCACCGACACCGGCGGACTCAACACGGGCGACAAGGTGCGCATCGCCGGCATGGACGTCGGCAGGGTGGAGGGCCTCAAGATCGATGGCGACCACATCTTGGTCAGGTTCTCGACCGGCGCCAACAAAATCGGCACCGAGAGCCGGCTGGCGGTCCGCACCGACACCATCCTCGGTAAGAAGGTCCTCGAGATCGAGGCGCGGGGCAACCAGCCGCTACGCCCCGGGGCCAGCTTGCCGCTGGGTCAAAGCACGACTCCGTACCAGATCTACGATGCCTTCTTCGACGTCACCAGGGCCGCCCAGGGCTGGAACATCGACACGGTCAAGGAGTCACTGCACGTACTGTCGCAGACCGTTGACCAGACTTACCCGCACCTGACCGCCGCGCTCCAAGGTCTGGAGAAATTCTCCGACACGATCGGCAAACGCGACGAGGAGGTCAAGCACCTGCTTGCCCAGGGCAACCAGGTGGCCAGCATCCTCGGTGACCGCAGCGAGCAGGTCGACAGGCTGCTCGTCAACGCGAAGACACTGCTGGCCGCATTCAACGAACGCGGCCAGGCGATTGATGCGTTGCTGGCGAACGTCGCGGCGTTCTCGGAGCAGGTGTCGGGATTTATCAACGACAACCCCAACCTGAATCACGTATTGGAACAGTTGCGCACGGTCAGCGACATCCTGGTCGAGCGCAAAGACGACCTGGCTAGGGGGCTCACCGAGGTCGGCATGTTCCTCCCGTCGTTGAATGAGGCCATCGGGTCGGGACCGTTCTTCAAGGTGGTCCTGCACAACCTGGGCCTTGCTCAGATTTCGCAGCCGTGGGTCGACGCGGCCTTCAAGAAGCGCGGCATCGACCCGGAGAACTTCTGGCGCAGCGCCGGGCTGCCGGCATACCGGTTCCCCGACCCCAACGGGACCCGGTTCCCCAACGGTGCGCCGCCGCCGGCGCCGCCGGTGCTGGAGGGCAC
Source organism: Mycobacterium sp. (assembly GCA_035472875.1). Classification (GTDB taxonomy): domain Bacteria; phylum Actinomycetota; class Actinomycetes; order Mycobacteriales; family Mycobacteriaceae; genus Mycobacterium. Next base: position 6,784 of record DATIOT010000537.1, on the reverse strand, counting down.
CCCGGATCATCCGGGCCCGGCCGTGCCGCCCGGATCGCCGTGTTCCTACACGCCGGCGAATCCTGGCGGGAATGTCACCGTCGGGGATGAGGGTCTGCCCCGGCCGTGGAATCCGCTGCCCTGCGCCGGTGCGGCCGTCGGCCCGTTCGGTGGTCCCGGCTTCCCCGCGCCGATCGACGTCGCGACGTCGCCGCCGAATCCCAACGGTTTGCCGCCTACGCCGGGCATCCCGATCGCGGGGCGGCCGGGTGAGCCGGCTCCGAATGTTCCTGGCACGCCGGTGCCGTTGCCGACGGAAGCACCGCCGGGCGCGCGCACCGAGCCACTGGGACCGGCCGGCCCGACGCCGCCACCGTCGACGTTCGCGCCGGGCCTCCCGCCGGGTCCGCCGGCGCCTCCGGGGCCGGGGAACCAGCTGCCGGCACCGTTCATCAACCCGGGCGGAGCAGGAGGTAGCGGAGTCACGGGAGGTAGCCAGAATTGAGCACCATCTTTGATATCCGCAATCTGCGCATGCCGAAGCTGTCACGGACATCGGTGATTATCGGGTCGCTTGTTGTGGTGCTGGCCCTCGTCGTCGGGTACGTGGGGTGGCGACTTTACGACAAGCTGACGAATAACACGGTGGTCGCCTACTTCCCGGAGGCGAATGCGCTTTATCCGGGGGACAAGGTCCAGATCATGGGCTTGCGGGTGGGCGCGATCGACAAGATCGAGCCGGTCGGCGACAAGATGAAGGTGACCTTCCACTACCAGAACAAGTACAAGGTGCCCGCCAACGCGTCCGCGGTGATCTTGAACCCCACCCTGGTGGCGTCGCGCGCCATCCAGCTCGAGCCGACCTACAAGGGTGGCGCGATGCTTGCCGACAACGCGGTGATCCCGGAGGAGCGCACGCAGGTCCCGGTCGAGTGGGACCAGCTGCGCAACAGCATCACCAACATCATCTCGAAACTCGGCCCGACAAATGAGCAGCCGACTGGCCCGTTCGGTGAGGTCATCTCATCCTTCGCCTACGGACTGGAAGGCAAGGGCAAGCAGATCAACGCGACGCTGAACAGCCTGTCGCAGGCGTTGACCGCGTTGAACGAGGGCCGTGGCGACTTCTTTGCGGTGCTGCGCAGCCTGGCGCTTTTCGTCAACGCACTGCACCAGGACGATCAGCAGTTCGTCGCGTTGAACCAGAACCTGGCGGATTTCACTACGCGACTCGCCCACTCCGACAGCGATCTTGCCAATGCGGTGCAGCAGTTCGACAGTCTGCTTTCCACCGTGCGCCCGTTCCTCAACAAAAATCGTGAGGTGTTGACTCATGATGTCAACAACCTGGCCACCGTGACGAACACGCTACTTCAACCGGATTCCCTGAACGGGCTGGAGACCGCCCTGCATGTCCTTCCGACGGCCGCGGCGAACATCAACCAGATTTACCACCCGTCACACGGTTCGGTTGTCGCCATTCCGGCGATCACCTTCGCGAACCCGATGCAGTTCATCTGCAGTTCGATTCAGGCCGGCAGCCGGCTCGGGTATCAAGAGTCCGCCGAACTGTGCGCGGAATATTTGGCGCCGATCCTTGATGCGATCAAGTTCAACTATCTGCCGTTCGGTGCGAACCTGTTCAGCACCGCCGAGGTGCTTCCCAAGGAGGTCGCCTACTCCGAGCCGCGGCTGCAGCCGCCCAACGGGTACAAGGACACCACCGTCCCCGGGATCTGGGTGCCGGATACACCGTTGTCGCACCGCAACACCCAGCACGGCTGGATTGTCGCCCCGGGCATGCAAGGGCAGCAGGTGGGGCCGATCACGGCGGGCCTGATGACCCCGGAATCACTAGCCGAACTCATGGGTGGTCCCAACATCGAACCTGTTCAATCCAACCTGCAGACTCCGCCGGGACCGCCGAATGCTTACGACGAGAACCCGATACTGCCACCCATCGGCTTGCGGGCTCCGGTGCCGATTCAACCACCGCCGCCGGGGCCGGGGGTGGCTCCGGGTCCCGTCGCGCCGACGCCGGCGCCAGTATCGGCTCCTGCACCCAACGCTGGCGGCCCGCCAGTGCCCGCTGAGGCAGGAGCGGGCCAGTGAGCGCGCTGCGGCTGGCGCGCCTAATCCGCCACCGGGCGTGGCAGGGGCTGGTGCTGCTGGTTGCTGCGTTGGTGCTGAGCTCGTGCGGATGGCGGGGAATCTCCAACGTGGCGATTCCGGGCGGTCCGGGCACAGGGGCGGGGTCCTACACCATCTATGTGCAAATGCCGGACACGCTGGCGATCAACGGCAACAGCAAGGTGATGGTTGCCGACGTCTTTGTCGGCTCGATACGTGCCATCCAATTGAAGAACTGGATCGCCACCCTGAATCTGGGTATCGACAAGAAAGTCAAGCTCCCGAAAAACACCACCGCCAGGATCGGCCAGACCAGTTTGCTGGGTTCTCAGCACGTGGAGCTGGCCGCACCGCCAAACCCGTCGCCGGAGCTGCTCAAAGATGGCGACACCATTCCGCTGAAGAATTCGGCCGCGTTTCCGACTACTGAGCAAACACTGGCCAGTCTGTCTTTGATCTTGCGCGGTGGCGGCATCCCGAACCTGGAAGTGCTGCAGAATGAGATCTACAACATCTTCAACGGCCGAGGGGACCAGATCCGGGCTTTCCTCGGGAAGCTGGACACTTTCACCACCCGCCTCAACGAGCAGCGCGATGACATCACCCATGCCATTGACGCCACCAACCGGCTGTTGGTCTACGTCGGTGGCCGCGCCGACGTCCTGGATCGAGTGCTGACGGACATTCCGCCGCTGATCAAACATTTCGCCGACACGCAAAACCTGCTCGTCAACGCCGTCGACTCGGTGGGACGGCTCAGCCAGGCGGCCGATCAGTACCTGTCGGAAGCACGCGGACCCCTGCATACCGACCTGCAATCGCTGCAATGCCCGTTGAGGGAGCTCGGCCGCGCCTCGCCGTATCTGATCGGCGCGCTGAAGTTGATCCTCACCCAGCCGTACGACATAGACACCGTTCCGAAGCTAATGCGCGGCGACTACCAGAACGTGTCGCTGACGCTCGACATCACCTACAGTGCGGTCGACAACGCGTTCCTCACCGGTACCGGGTTGTCGGGAGCGCTGCGCGCGCTCGAGCAGTCGTTCGGGCGTGATCCCGAGACGATGATCCCCGACGTCCGCTACACGCCGAACCCGAATGACGCGCCTGGCGGACCACTGGTGGAAAGGGCGGACAGAGGACAATGCTGACTCCCTTCATCCGACGCCAGCTGGTCCTGTTCGGGATCCTGACGGTGATATCGCTGCTTGTGCTGGGTGTTTACTACCTGCAGATTCCGAGCCTGGTGGGTATCGGCCGGTACACGCTCAAGGCCGAGCTGCCCGCGTCGGGCGGCCTGTATCCAACGGCCAACGTGACCTATCGCGGCATCACCATCGGTAGGGTCACCGCCGTCGAGCCGACCGAACAGGGCGCCGAAGCGACGATGAGTATCGACAGTCACTACAAAATCCCGATCGATGCGATTGCGAACGTGCACTCTGTGTCGGCGGTGGGTGAGCAGTATCTGGACTTGGTGTCGACCGGGAACCCGGGCAAGTTCCTATCGTCTGGACAAACCATCACCAAGGGCACGGTGCCCAGTGAGATCGGGCCGGCGCTGGATACCGCGAACCGCGGGCTTGCGGTGTTGCCCAAAGACAAGATCGGCACGCTGCTCGACGAGACAGCACAATCCGTCGGCGGATTGGGTCCCGCCCTGCAACGACTGGTCGACTCGACTCAGGCGATCGTCGGTGATTTCAGGACCAACATCACCGACGTCAACGACATCATCCAGCACTCTGGGCCGATCCTCGACAGCCAAGTCAATTCGGGTGATGCAATCGAGCGCTGGGCACGCAACCTGAACAGGTTGGCAGCTCAATCGGCGGCAAACGACCAGCATGTGAAAAGCATTCTGTCCCAAGCTGCGCCGACCGCGGATCTGGTCAACGATGTGTTCAACGACGTGCGAGATTCGCTGCCGCAGACGCTGGCGAATCTCGAGGTCGTGATCGACCTGCTCAAGCGGTACCACACCGGCGTGGAACAGCTGCTGGTGTTCCTGCCGCAGGGTGCTTCGATCGCGCAGACCGTGGCCGCGCCGTTCCCCAACCAGGCCGCACTGGACCTGAATTTGTCGATCAACCAGCCGCCACCGTGTCTGACTGGCTTCATTCCGGCGTCGGAGTGGCGGTCGCCGGCCGACACCAGCCTGCAGCCGCTGCCGAGCGGCACGTACTGCAAGATTCCAATGGACACGCCGGCTAACAGTGTGCGCGGATCGCGCAATATCCCGTGTACCGATATCCCCGGTAAGCGGGCGGCCACGCCACGGGAGTGCCGCGACCCAAAGCCATATGTTCCGGCGGGGACCAACCCCTGGTTCGGCGACCCGAATCAACTCCTGACCTGCCCAGCTCCTGCAGCGCGCTGCGATCAATCGGTGAGGCCAGGCATGGTGATCCCGGCACCGTCGGTCGACAACGGCGTTAACCCGGCACCCTCGGACCGGGTGTCCGGGACGCCCCCGCCGGTCAGCGACCCCTTGTCGCGGCCGGGATCCGGTACCGTGACGTGCAATGGACAGCAGCCCAACCCGTGTGTCTACACTCCCAGCGGGCCTCCGTCCGCGATATACAGTCCTCAGAGCGGTGAGCTGGTAGGGCCTGACGGAGTCAAGTACTCCGTCGAAAACTCGACCAAAACAGTAGACGACGGATGGAAGGAGATGCTGGCGCCAGCCGGCTGAATCCCCCACCGATGCCGATTGCTCGTCGTCTGCGAAGGCTCTCCCGGAGACCGGGGCGGAGGATTCGCCAGGAATCCGAGGTTGCAGCCGACCAGATCAGCTCCGAGGTGACGACCGGGGTTTCGGAAGAATCCGAAGGCGAAGCAGCCGACGACATCAGCACCCAGGTGACGACCGAGGATTCGTCAGAATCTGAGAGCGAAGTCGACGAAACCAGCCCCGAGGAGACGACCGAGGATTCGGGAGAATCGGAGCCCGAAGCCGACGCTGCGAATACTGGTGTAGGGCGCGGTCCGTCACGTTTGGGTCGCGGGTGGCTGGCCGGTATCGCAGCGGCGCTTGTCCTGGTCGCCGCCGCAATCGGAGCCGGCGGCTATTTGGCGCTGCGTTTCCACCACGAAAGCCAAGTGATAGCGCGCAACGACGCCGCAGCGCTCAAGGCGGCGGTGGATTGCGTTTCGGCGACCCAGGCACCAGACACCAATGCGATGGTCGCGAGTGAACAGAAGATCATCGACTGTGGCACAGATGCTTACCGCTCCCAGGCCTTGCTGTACACCAGCATGCTCGTTCAGGCTTATCAGGCGGCGAACGTACACGTCCAGGTGTCCGACGTGCGGGCAGCGGTCGAGCGCAACAACAATGACGGTTCTGTCGATGTGCTCGTCGCAATGCGCGTCAAGGTGTCTAGCGATAAGTCGGAAAGCGAAACCGGCTACCGCCTGCGGGTGAAAATGGCAACCGCTGACGGCCAGTACAAGATTTCCAAGCTCGACCAGGTGACGAAGTGACGGTGGTGGTCGAGGAGACCCAGACCACGGCGGCCGTACCTGAGTCACCGGAGAATACGTTGGCGCCCTGGCATAGTCGTGCTGGCGCATTCGCTGTTGACGTCCTGCCGGCGATCGCCGTGGTGACGACGATGGCGTTGGTCGCGTTGACTGTGTCTCGGCACCCAGTTTGGTGGTGGGTGTGTGTCTCGGTTGGCGGGTTAGCCATCCTGCTGGCGTTGGTCAACCGGTTGCTGCTGCCGATCATCCTCGGTTGGAGCCTGGGACGCGCTGTGTGTGGAATCACGGTGGTACACCGCGATGGCGCGGTCATCGGGGTGTGGGGGCTGCTGCTCAGGGACCTTGCTCACCTCCTCGACACCGCATCGGTGGTGGGATGGCTGTGGCCACTGTGGGATTCGCGACGGCGCACTTTCGCCGACATGTTGCTACACACCGAAGTGCGATGCGTTCAACCGGACGAGCGGCCGCCCAACATGCGGCGCTGGACCGCGGTGGCGGTGCTGACCGCAGCGGGAGTCTGCCTGGCGGGTGCCGCCGTGAGCTACACCGTGGTGTACTTCCCTGATCGGGCGGCCGATCAAACTCGCGCGCAGATTGCGACGCAGGGGCCGAAGATCGTCGCGCAGATGGTGACGTACGACCCCAAATCGTTGCGCGACGATTTCGCACGCGCCCAGTCGCTGGCGACCGACAAATATCGCGGGCCGCTGGCGGCTCAGCAGGACATCGTGCAGAAGGGCAACCCGGTCATCAATGAATACTGGCCGGTGGAGGGCGCTATCGAATCGGCGACGCCGGATCGGGCGACGATGCTGATATTTATGCAGGGTCGGCGAGGCGCAGCGCCCGACGTACGGTACATCAGTGCGACCGTACGGGTGACCTTCGCTAAAGACCGGGACACCCGTTGGCGCGTCGACGACCTCACGGTGCTGGCCAAACCGAAGCCGCCAGGGAACGGAAAATGAGTCCCCGTCGCAAATTTCAACCCGGCGAGGAACCATTGCTCGTCGCGCACCCACCGACGCCGCAGCGACCGTGGGCGTTTCCTCTCCTTACCACGGCTGCCGCGTTACTCATGGCGGCGGCAATCACGGTATCCAGCCTGATGTTGATATCCCATGAATCCCGTGAGCGCGCCGCGTCGAAGGACCGCCAGGTGCTGAGCTACGTGACAGGTTTCATG
>DATIOT010000536.1:0-4656 GCA_035472875.1 Mycobacterium sp. | reverse complement strand
GGAACCGGTTAGGGAGTAGCTGGAGACAGCGGCGCGGCCGCGCAGCCCTCCCGGCCGTATGGGTGCCGCTACGCGCGGCAGGCGCGCGGAACACCGACCGCGCGAAGGTGGCAAAGGGCAGGTGACGAGCGCATGACGGCTGACGAGCCCCGCAGCAACGATGCACCCAAGCCGGCGCCGCGTCCGGGACCGCGTCCCGGTCCCCGGCCGACGCCGCGACCCGTTGCGCACCCGGTGGCAGCGCCCCCGCCCAGCGATCCGCACCAGTTCGGACGCGTTGACGACGACGGCACGGTATGGCTGATCAGCGCGGCCGGCGAACGTATCATCGGCTCTTGGCAGGCCGGCGACCGGGAAGCCGCATTCGCTCACTTCGGCCGGCGGTTCGACGACCTGAGCACCGAGATCACGCTGATGGAGGAGCGGCTGGCGTCGGGCACCGGCGATGCCCGCAAGATCAAAGCCCATGCATCCGCGCTGGCCGAAACGTTGCCGACGGCATGCGTGCTGGGCGACATCGACGCGCTCGCGAGGCGGCTGACGACCCTGCTCGAACACGCCGACGTCACCGTCGCAGCCGATCGGGAACGACGCGAGGAGCATCGGGCCGCTCAGACCGCTCGCAAGGAAGCGCTGGCCGCCGAGGCCGAGGACCTGGGCGCCAACTCGACTCAATGGAAAATCGCCGGCGACCGGCTGCGGGCAATCCTCGACGAGTGGAAGACGATCAGCGGCCTGGACCGAAAAGTCGATGAGGCGCTGTGGAAGCGCTATTCCGCGGCCCGGGAAGCTTTTAACCGGCGCCGAGGATCCCACTTCGCCGAGCTGGACCGCGAGCGGTCGGGGATCCGGCAGTCCAAGGAGCGGCTCTGCGAACGGGCTGAAGAGCTGTCCGATTCGACCGACTGGACCGCCACAAGCGCGGAATTCCGAAAGCTGCTCACCGAATGGAAAGCGGCGGGACGAGCGACCAGGGAAGTCGACGATGCCCTGTGGCACCGCTTCAAAGCCGCCCAGGACTCATTCTTCACAGCTCGGAATGCCGCGACGGCGGAAAAGGACGCAGAGTTAACGGCCAATGCCACCGCCAAGGAGGCGCTGCTGGCTGAAGCGGAGAAGCTTGACACAAGCAATCACGACGCTGCCAGAGCCGCGCTGCGATCGATCGCTGAAAAATGGGACGCGATCGGCCGAGTTCCCCGCGAACGGTCCGCCGAGTTGGAGCGACGGCTGCGCGCAGTCGAGAAAAGAGTGCGCGACGCAGGCGCGGCGGATTGGTCCGACCCCCAGGCACAGGCCCGCGCCGAGCAATTCGCCACCCGTGCCGAGCAGTACGAACAGCAGGCCCGCAAAGCAGCGGCGGCCGGCCGCACCAAAGAAGCCGAAGAGGCGAAAGCCAACGCTGAACAGTGGCGGCAGTGGGCTGAAGCAGCCGCTGAGGCGCTGACCCGCAGGCCCTAGCGGCCGTCTTCGGAATCCGGAGGCGTCTTGTCGTCCGGGCTATCCGGGTTATCGGGGCTATCCGCGGGGTCAGCGTCGGTTTGCACGCTCTCCAGCAGCGTCTTGGACTGCTGCTGCGCGACGATCCGACGCCGCTGCTCCTCGGCCGCGAGTTGCACGATGGTGCGCGACCACACCACCCGGGCCCAGTGAAACGTCAACAGAATCACGGTGATCCACGCCACGATCAATCCCACACCGGGGCCGGGATGACCTGCGGCCACGGTCTGGCGCGACCACACAGCCAACAGCCCGGCCGCACTGGCGATCGCCGAACCCGCCAGCGCAATCCAGGCCAGCGCCCAGCGCCGTGTCATCAACGCCAGCATCGAGAAACCGACACCGAACACCAGCGCCAACCAGGCGAACACCCGCGAAGGCAGGGCTAGCGCGGCCGCGCCGGCACCGTGGCTGCTGAACAGCACATCCCATCCCCGCACAGCGCCGGTGTGCGGCAGAATGAACGAACCCAGCAGCACGAAAACCAGGATGGCGACCACGAACGCCCTTGGGCCAGGCTCGATCTCACGTGCCACGCGCCGTTCCGCGGCCTCGATTTCGGCACGCAAGGCGTCGAGGTCCGTGTGTTCTTTCTTCATCGGGCACATCCGAGGGGTTCGACGGGACCGACGGACGGCCCAACACCGGGCACACCGAGACCGACACCGCGCGGGCGCTGGCCGGCGGCGTGCGCGTCACCTGCCCGCGTGCGGCGGTGGGTGAGAACGCCCGCGTCTGCGATGAGATGGTGCGGGGCGGCCTCGGTGACCACCGTGGTGATGATGTCGCCGGGCCGCACCTGCGTGTCCGCTGTGAAGTGCACCAGCCGGCCGTCGCGAGCGCGCCCGGTCATGCGCGCCGTGCGGGCGTCCTTGCGTCCTTCACCGGTGGCGACGAGCAACTCGACAGTCTGCCCGATCAGCGCGCGATTGCCCTCCAACGAGATCTGCTCCTGCAACTGCACCAGCCGCTCATAGCGTTCCTGCACCACGGCTTTCGGTAGCTGCTGAAGTTCAGCGGCCGGGGTGCCGGGCCGTTTGGAGTACTGGAAGGTAAACGCGGCCGCGAATCTGACCTGCCGCACCACATCGAGAGTGGCCGCGAAGTCCTCTTCGGTCTCACCGGGAAATCCGACGATCAGATCGGTGGTGATGGCCGCGTGCGGCATGGCCGCCCGAACCCGGTCGATGATGCCGAGATAGCGCTCAGCACGGTAAGACCGCCGCATCGCGCGCAGCACCCGGTCGGATCCCGACTGCAGCGGCATATGCAAGGCGGGGCAGACATTCGGTGTCTGCGCCATCGCCTCGATGACATCGTCGGTGAACTCGGCCGGATGCGGCGAAGTGAATCGCACGCGTTCCAGCCCGTGGATACCTCCGCAGGCCCGCAGCAGCTCGGCGAAGGCGCCGCGATCGCGGGGTAGCGCAGGGTCGGCGAAGGAGACCCCGTAGGCGTTGACGTTCTGGCCCAGCAACGTGACTTCGAGCACACCGTCGTCTACCAGCGATCTCACCTCGGCCAGGATGTCCGCCGGACTGCGGTCGACCTCCTTGCCCCGCAGCGACGGGACGATACAGAAGGTGCAGCTGTTGTTGCACCCTACGGAGATGGAAACCCAAGCGGCATAAGCAGATTCGCGGGCGCTCGGCAGCGAAGACGGAAACTGCTGCAGCGCCTCGGCGATTTCCACCTGGGCGACTTTATTGTGCCGGGCCCGGTCGAGCAGCGTAGGCAGCGATCCGATGTTGTGCGTACCGAAAACGACGTCGACCCACGGCGCCTTGCGCAGCAATGCGTCTCGGTCTTTTTGGGCCAGGCAGCCACCGACTGCGATTTGCATATCGGGATTGCCGCGCTTGCGCGGAGCCAGATGGCTCAGATTTCCGTATAGCTTGTTGTCGGCGTTCTCACGGACGGCGCAGGTGTTGAAGACCACCACATCGGCATCCGTGCCTTCCGCCGCCCGCTGGTAGCCGGCCGCTTCCAGCAGGCCTGCCAACCGCTCGGAATCGTGAACATTCATCTGACAGCCGTAGGTGCGGACTTGATAGGTGCGCGTGAGCTCGGCGTCACCCGCCGCACCCGCGGACGCGCCGGCTCGCGTCACTGTCGAAGTCACGGGGCCATGGTACGGCGACCAGGACCCACCGGATTAACCCGCAGCTCATTAGACCCGCCGGCGCTCCCGTTCAGCTGCCAGCTCGGCGAGGACAACCTCGCACGCCAGGTTCTGGTCGTAGCCACGGCGCGCCAGCATCCCCACCAGCCTGCGACTCACCCGCGCGTCGTCCTCGTTCAGCGTCTGCCGCCGCAGCTTGGCCCGCACCAGTTGTTCAGCCCGGTCTCGCTCGGCGCCGGCGTCGATCCCGTTGAGCACCGTGGTGATCACGTCGTTGTCGACGCCCTTGGTGTGCAGCTCGGTGGCCAATGTGCGCTTGCTCTTTCCCGCGTTAGCCCGCCGGGAGTGCACCCACTGTTCGGCGAAGTCGGTGTCATCCAGCAGACCGACGGCGGCCAGCCGGTGCAATACCCGAGCGCTGACATCGTCGGGGTATCCGCGTTTGGCCAGCTGATCGGACAATTCGGCCCGGGTGCGCGACCTCGCGGTGAGCAGGCGCAGGCACAAGGCCCGCGCCAGCTCTTCGCGGGAGGGTTCAGAAATCGACGGGGGCGGGCAGGATGTCGTCATCGGTCACGACCGCGCCAATGCCAAGCTTTTCCTTGATCTTCTTCTCGATCTCGTTGGCCACGTCGGCGTTTTCCAGCAGGAAGTTGCGAACGTTCTCCTTGCCCTGGCCGAGCTGCTCGCCCTCGTAGGTGAACCAGGAACCGGACTTGCGGATGAAGCCCTGATCCACACCCATATCGATCAGCGAGCCCTCCCGGCTGATGCCTTTGCCATAGAGGATGTCGAATTCAGCCTGCTTGAAAGGCGGCGCCATCTTGTTTTTGACGACCTTGACCCGGGTGCGGTTGCCGACCGCATTGGTGCCGTCCTTGAGTGTCTCGATCCGGCGTACGTCCATGCGCACCGACGCGTAGAACTTCAAAGCCTTTCCACCCGTCGTGGTTTCAGGACTGCCGAACATCACCCCGATCTTCTCGCGGAGCTGGTTGATGAAGATCGCTGTGGTTCCCGAATTGTTGAGCGCG
>DATIOT010000535.1:0-2174 GCA_035472875.1 Mycobacterium sp. | reverse complement strand
TGACCTTCAGCGACAGCCGCACCGCCACAGCGGATCTGATCGCTACCGACCCGCGGAGCGATGTTGCGATTGTGCGGGCCGAGGGCGTCTCCGGCCTCACGCCCGTGTCCGTCGGCTCCTCGGCCAACCTGCGCGTCGGTCACCCGGTGGCGGCGGTGGGCTCTCCGCTGGGTCTGCGGGGCACCGTCACCGCCGGAATCGTCAGCGCCCTGAATCGCCTGGTATGTCCCGCTACCGGCCGCGACGACCGGTCCGCGTTCTACGCCCTCCAAACCGACGCCGCGATCAACCCCGGTAACTCGGGCGGCGCACTCGTTGACACCAACGGCGAGCTCGTCGGCGTGAACGCGGCCGAGTCGGTGGTGGTCAGTGCCGACGACTCCGATAGCACGGAGCACGGATCGATCGGCCTGGGTTTCGCCATTCCCGTCGATCACGCCGAGCGCATCGCGAGCGAACTCATCGCCACCGGTCGAGCATCGCATGCTTGGTTGGGTGTACAGGCGAGGGACGACGTGAACACCTACGGCGCCAGGATTGTCGGCGTGGCAGGCGATAGCCCCGCCGCCGCCGCCGGATTATCTACCGGTGCGCTGGTAACGAGAGTCGACAGCCAACCAGTCCGAAGTGCCAACGACCTGATCGCCGCCGTGCAGTCCAAGGCGCCCAGCGCACGTATGGCCCTCGAAATCAACGATTCTTCAGGTGATCACCGCACCGTCGAGGTCGTCCTCGGTGCCGAGCAGGGTCAACCGTGATCGGGAGGCGGGCCGCGGGGTCCAACATAGTCGTCGGTGCCGACGGGTCAGCCGCATCCGATGCCGCCGTCCGCTGGGCCGCGCATGAGGCCATGATGCGCGTAGCGCCAATGAAACTGATAAACGTTGTTGCCCCGACGCTGGTCAGCTCGGCGATGGCCCCGAACCACACCATCACGCAAGAGGAGGAACTCCGCGCGCGTCAGATCCTCAAGCAGGCACGACGAATCGTCGAGGAGCTGGCCGGTGAGAAGCGGCCGGACATCCACATCGAGCGGCAGTATGCCGGTGTGGTGCCAACGCTCGTCGACGCATCAAACGATGCGCAGATGGTCGTGGTCGGCAGCAGCCGACGCGCGTTCGGCCGGGGGATGCTTGGCCCGGTCATCGCGGGGCTGCTCCACCATGCGAACTGCCCAGTGACGGTTGTTCCTGATCCAGAATCGGCACAGCATGGGATCGCTGACGCACCGGTTCTTGTGGGTATCGACGGCTCAACCGCGTCGGATACCGCCGTTGCGCTAGCCTTCGACGAAGCCTCGCGGCGCGGAGTACCACTGCTGGCGCTGCTGGCTTGGAGCGACGTGGGAGTCTTTCCGATCCTCGGCATGGACTGGAGAACCTACCGCGACAAAGGCGCAGAGCTGTTGGGTGAACGACTGGCCGGCTGGCAGGAATGCTACCCAGACGTGCAGGTGCACAGACGACTGGTCTGTGACGTCCCGGACCGCTGGCTGGTCGACGAGTCCAAGAATGCCCAACTCGTCGTCCTGGGAAGCGGTGGCCGCGGCGGATATGCGGGGATGCACTTGGGTTCAGTCACTTCCGCGGTCGTGCGGTCCGCGCGCGTTCCGGTCAGTGTTGTGCGCCACTACTGCCATGAACCCGCCGACCATGAATGGATACAACGTGTTTGGGGTTGGGCCTAGCCGAGCGATCATGACCGGCGTCTCATGCAGCCGGCGCGGAACCGCAACGGCCGAACGCTGATTCATCGATAGACCGCGTATGCACGTATTCGGGGGAATGCACCGGCGCCCGCTACACGATCGCAGCGTCGAAATTGTTCCCACGCACAACGGTGTCCATCATCTCCTGAACAACAATCGGATTGCGGCCGAGATTATTCAGCACCGCGCTCAGTAAGGGAAGGGGCTGCCATGAGCGACAGCCGTTTGGCTGATCCGGTTTCGACGCGGGAAACGCTATGCCAGAACCTGCGTCAGAGCCGGAGAATCGTCGGTCGGCCAACTGCCCTCCGCCGGGCCGTCACGGGCGATGTGGTTTCGCTCGCCTTGCTGCTCTGCTACCCCTCTGCTTGATGCCTGTTCAAGGCTGCCTCACACCATGACGACGGCGGATTTTACGGACAACAGCCCCACACGGCGGTCGCCACGGTTTACCCTGAACGGCCAT
>DATIOT010000534.1:0-5726 GCA_035472875.1 Mycobacterium sp. | reverse complement strand
AGGGTGGGAACGACGATAGCCTCGGCATTGCCCTCGACACAGTCGTTGGCGGTGTCTTCGATACCGGCGATCAACGCGGGATGGGGACTGGATTCGATGAAGGTGCGGTAGCCCTGCGCACAGGCGCTGCGCACCGCCTGGTCGAATCGTACGGTTTGCCGGATGTTGCGATACCAATACTCGGCATCCAAACTTGCTGTATCCAAACGGCTTCCGGTCACCGTGGAGAAGAAGACGGTACGCGACGAACGCGGCTCGATGCCGGCCAGAACCTCGCCGAGCTCAGCGCGAATCGCCTCGACCTCAACCGAGTGCGACGCATAGTCAACGTCGATCCGGCGGGTGCGCAGATCCAGCTCGGCGCAGAAGCCGATGAGTTCCTCCAGCGCGGCCACTTCACCCGACACCACGACGGCCGACCGGCCGTTGACGGCAGCGATGCCGACTCGATTACCATAGGGCGCCAATAATTCCCGTGCCCGATCGGTGCTGCACGCGATGGACACCATGCCTCCGGGACCGGCCAGTGACCTCAACAGCTTGCTGCGCAGCATGACCACCCGTGCGGCATCTCGCAGCGACAGCGCCCCCGCGACATACGCCGCGGCGATTTCACCTTGTGAATGGCCGATGACGGCATCTGGACCCACTCCGACCGACTTCCACAGTTCGGCCAGCGACACCATGACCGCGAACAGCACCGGCTGCACCACGTCCACGCGATCCATGCCCGGAGCATCCGGCGCGCCACGCAGGATGTCGGTCAGCGACCAGTCGACGAATTCCGAGAAGGCCTCGGCGCACGCCTCGATCTGTTGCGCGAATACCGGTGCGGTATCGAGTAATTCGACACCCATGCCAACCCATTGAGAGCCTTGGCCGGGGAAGACGAACACGGTCTTGCCCGCCGTCGTCGCCGTCCCGCGAATGACGGCGCCCCCCAGGTCATCCTTGGCTAGCTCATCCAGCCCGGCCAGCAACCGGTCGCGATCACCACCAACAACGACCGCCCGATGCTCAAAGGTCGAACGGCCCGCCAACGACCAACCCACATCGGCAACATCAAGCTCGCCATGGGCGCGCACATGCTCGGCCAACCGCGCGGCCTGAGCCGCCAAAGCCGTCGCCGACTTCGCCGAGACCACCCACGGCACCATCGCAGGCCCCGGGCGAGCCTGCCGCGGCTCCACCGCCGGCGCCGCCTCGACAATCACATGGGCATTGGTGCCGCTAATCCCAAACGAGGACACCCCGGCCCTTCGAACCCGACCCTGCATCCGACCCGCCGCCGCCCACGGCTGCGCCTCGGTCAACAACGACACCGACCCCGCCGACCAATCCACATGCGGGCTGGGTTCGTCGACATGCAGCGTCGCCGGCAGCATCTCGTGGCGCATCGCCAGCACCATCTTGATCACACCGGCGACCCCCGCCGCGGCCTGCGCGTGACCGATATTCGACTTGATCGACCCCAGCCACAGCGGCTCGCCGCGATCCTGTCCATAAGTCGCCAACAACGCCTGGGCCTCAATTGGATCGCCCAACGTGGTGCCGGTTCCGTGGCCTTCGACCACGTCGACCTCGGCCGCACTTAGACCGGCGTTGGCCAATGCCGCCCGCACCACCCGCTGCTGCGACGGACCGTTAGGCGCAGTCAACCCATTCGATGCGCCATCCTGATTGACCGCCGAACCCCGCACCACCGCCAGCACCGGATGACCCAACCGCTGCGCATCCGACAAACGCTCGACGACCAGCATCGCCCCGCCCTCGGACCAGCCCACCCCGTCGGCGGCGCCAGCGTAAGCCTTGCACCGGCCATCCGGGGCCAATCCCCGGTGCCGACTGAACTCCACGAAGACCGTCGGTGTGGCGTTGACGGTTGCGCCGCCGGCCAGCGCCAGATCGCACTCGCCCGAGCGCAGCGACTGCACCGCCATGTGCAACGCCACCAACGACGACGAACACGCCGTATCCACCGACACCGCTGGGCCCTCCAACCCCAGCACATACGACACCCGCCCCGAGGCGACGCTGGAGGTCATGCCGGTCAACCGGTAGCCTTCGATCTCTTCGGCGAGCATGCCGTAGCCCTGGACAATGAGGCCGGCGAACACCCCGGTGGCGCTGCCCCGCAGCCCGTTGGGATTGATCCCGGCCCGCTCCAATGCCTCCCACGACAGCTCCAGCAACATCCGATGCTGGGGATCCATCGCCAGCGCCTCGCTCGGGGCGATGCCAAAGAACGCGGGGTCGAAGTCGGCGACGTCGTCCACGAAGCCACCGGTGCGGGCGTACGTTTTGTGGCGCACGTCGGGATCGGGGTCGAATAGCGCCGCCAGGTCCCAGCCGCGATCGGTGGGAAACTCTGACATCACGTCGCGGCCGTCGGCAACCATCTGCCACAGGTCTTCCGGGGTATCGACGCCACCCGGGAAGCGGCAGGACATGCCGACGATCGCGATCGGCTCACTCGATCGTTCCAGCAGCGCACGGTTGGTGCGCTTCAGGCGTTCAACCTGGACCAGCGCATTTCGCAGCGCTTCGGTCGCATGCTGGAGTTGATCCACCATCACTACCCCTCGCCTACCATTGGCCGTCTTAAACCGCCGGATGCGGCTCTCGCCGAGTCACGGAAGTTGCTGCACGAAGCGACGTCGTCGTGCTGCTCTCCGACCCAAGAATGTCGCTGGTGAGTATGGCCAATTCCGGCAGGATTTCAAAACGTCCGATACTCCCGGCTGCTAAAAGAGGACCGGCTTCGACGTGTGGAACGCCATGTCCAAGGGGATGTGGCGTTGCTTGGCGACCCTCTGACCCCGGGTACACCTGGGTACATCTGGCGCGCCGTCGTCCATGGCGCGACTGTACCTGGCTCGGCATCGGTGGTGGTCAGGCGCATGGCAGTGTGATTCTTGGTGCGAGCTGGGCCGGGCGCTACGGCGCGGGGCGGCGCGGTCAGACACCCACTCGGCGCCAGCCGTCGGCGGCCCTGGCGGCGCGGATCAGCACTTCGCAAAGTTCGCGTAGTTCAGTTGCCCCGGCACCTTCGTCGAGCGCTGTGGCGACGTCCTCTGCCGCACATCGCACCTGGTAAACGCGATCCGATAGGTCGGCCGCATCGTCGGCCGACAGCACCACCGCGTCGGCGGGCAGGGAGATTGCCCCGCCCCTGTCCATCGAGGCTCGTTGCTCGTATGCCCGCTGCCGGCAAGACTGCCGACAGTACTGGCGGCGACGGCCCATCCCGGCATCGGTTACGTCTCGACCGCACCAGCGGCACGGCTGGGGTTGGGCACGGCGTGTCACGCCTGCCGACTGTAGTCGGCCGTGCTCAGCGATCCCGGTATCATTGAAGGTTGCGCCGCGCACGCCGCGTGTCGGCCCGGGAACTACGCAGGGCGTCGTAACGTTTGCCAAGCGGAGAGAAACCCACTACAGCAGCCCAACAGCTCAGAGGATCTAAAGGAGTCGCGCCCATGGCTGATCGAGTACTAAGAGGCAGTCGCCTCGGAGCCGTGAGCTACGAGACTGACCGCAACCACGACCTAGCGCCACGTCAGATCGCGCGGTATCGGACCGAGAACGGCGAGGAGTTCGAGGTTCCCTTTGCCGACGACGCTGAGATCCCCGGCACCTGGCTGTGCCGCAACGGCATGGAAGGCACCCTGATCGAGGGTGACCTACCCGAGCCGAAGAAGGTCAAGGCACCGCGGACGCACTGGGACATGCTGCTGGAGCGCCGTTCGGTCGAAGAACTCGAAGAGCTGCTCAAGGAGCGCCTCGAACTCATCAGGTCGAAACGCCGCGGCTGACCGAGGACTATTTCGCGGCCCCGTCGATTACGTGCGGTTGTCCGCGCGCGTGGCTCGAGCCCGGGTCATGCGCCCCTGGATGCCCCACTTTGCGACTTTCACCAGCGCCTCGCGAATATTGGATCCGCTCATTTTGGACACACCGAGTTCACGCTCGGTGAAGGTGATCGGCACTTCAACGACGACAAACCCGTTGCCAAGCGTGCGCCGGGTCAGATCGATCTGGAAGCAGTAGCCCTTGGAGTCCACGCCGTCAAGGTCGATCGCCTCGAGCACTTCGCGGCGGTAGGCGCGGTAGCCGGCGGTGATGTCATGGATACCGATGCCAAGCGCCAACCGCGCATAGGTGTTGGCCGTCCAGGACAGTGCCCAGCGTCGCCACGGCCAATTTCGCACCGTTCCACCGTCGACATAACGCGAGCCGATCACCAGGTCGGCTCCGGCGTCGACAGCGTCCAGCAGAAGGTGCAACTGTTCGGGCGCGTGGCTGCCGTCCGCGTCCATCTCGACAAGCACTGAGTACTGTCGACTCAACCCCCAGGCGAAACTTTCCAGGTATGCCGCTCCCAGGCCGTTCTTGGCGGTGCGGTGCATGACGTGGGTGCGAGCGGGATCGGCCGCTGCCAGCTCGTCGGCGAGCTGGCCGGTGCCGTCGGGGCTGCTGTCGTCGACGACGAGCACATGTACATCGGGGCACGTGTCTTTCAGCCGCCGATGGATCACCGGCAGGTTCTCTAGCTCGTTGTAGGTGGGAATGATCACCAGGACGCTCTGGCTGGGACGATTGCCCGGGACCCGGGGCGCCTGCTGGCCGGTGGTCATGTAGCTCCTCTGTGTCGCCCGGGATCGCGCGACGGTCGTCGGCCGCCCCTGTGGAGCGGAGTGTAGTCACCGCCCTTGGCGGGCGGAGTGTGGTCGCCGCCCTCGTCGTCGGGCGCAGCATCGTCGCCCTCGGGTTCGACCGGGGGCGCACCGGAGTCTTTCGATTCACCGGGAGGCCTGGACCTGAGACGAATCGGACGCGGGAACCACCCATTGTGCCGTATCCCGACCAGAATTACCGCTCCGGCCGCCACGACAAAAACCCATTGCAGGATCGGGCCCCAGCGGGTCGCCGGCGTCAGCTTCGTCTTGAGGCGAACCTGGATGTCGAGGTAGGCGGGCTCGAAGAACTCGGTGCGGACCAACTCGCCACCGTCGGGTGCGATCACCGAGCTGATCCCGGTGGTACCGGCAACCACGACGTATCGGTCGTGCTCTACGGCCCGAACCTTGGCGAACGCCAGCTGTTGCTCGCTCATTCTCTTGTTGAAGGTGGCGTTGTTGGCCGGCACGGCCAACAACTGGGCGCCGTTGAGGACCGCTTTTCGCGGCTCACGGTCGAAAATCACTTCCCAGCAGGTGGCAACGCCGACCGGCACCCCCGCGATCTGCACCACGTCGCTGCTTTTGCCGGGAACCATATGGCCCGCCCGGTCGGCATAGGCCGAGAGATGCTTGAAGAGCCACGGCATCGGCAGGAATTCGCCGAACGGCTGCACGATTTCTTTGTCGTGCCGGTCCGCCGGGCCGGTGATGGGATTCCAGACGATCACGGTGTTGGTGTATTCAGCGGGTTCTTGAGTGCTGCCTGGCATAGCCAGGATGGTCCCCAACAGGATCGGCGCGCCGATCGCATGTGCTGCCTGCGCGATCTGTTGCCCGGCGTCGGCATTCCGTAATGGATCGATGTCCGAGGCGTCCTCCGGCCAAATCACGAATTGAGGTTGTGGGGCGACTCCGGCACGCACGTCCTCAGCCAGCCGCAGCGTCTCCTGGACGTGGTTGTCCAGTACCGCCCGGCGTTGTGCATTGAAGTCGAAACCGAGCCGGGGCACATTGCCTTGCACGGCTGCGACGGTGACCGTGGGT
>DATIOT010000533.1:0-4106 GCA_035472875.1 Mycobacterium sp. | reverse complement strand
CGCGCGCACATTGCGTTTTGCGCACGTGCCGCGGCAGTGATGACGTCCACCACACCTGCGTCATCAATATCCTCGAACATACGTTCGATGATACCGAGTCCGACTGACATTGATTCTGTTACAGCGGCCGGGCTAGATGGTCGTGGCAGCCGCTGCCGGTGGTGACCCTTCGTCTGACTGACGCCCTGTTGGGTTGTCTTCCAATTGATCTGTCCCACCGGTGAGCGGTTGCCGAAGAAGTGCCCCGGCGGGGCGGACATGACTTCATCAGGAGCCTGACAGTTCCCTCACCAATGTCTTGTCTGCCCGCCCAGCCGGGGTGTCCACCTTTCCCCCAGTGATGGCCAGCAGAAGGAGACACCACCATCGTGACAGCATCACGCGTCGTCGTCATCGGCGCCGACACTCATCTCGACACGATCCACCTCGCCGCCCTCGATGGGACGGGAAAACCATTGGGTGACGCAGAGTTTCCGACCCGCCCGGTCGGTTACTACGTGGCGGTCAAATGGGCACAAAGCTTCGGCACGGTACAAACCGCCGGAGTGGAAGGCACCAGCTTCTATGGCGCCGGGTTGACCCGTGCCTTGCAGGACGCCGGGATCGAGGTTGCCGAAGTGATCCGTCCCGACCGGGCAGCGCGGCGCCGGCACGGCAAATCCGATCCCCTCGATGCCTACGCCGCAGCCCGGGCGGCGCTGGCCGGTTATGGCTTGGCGGTGCCCAAAGACGAACGCACCGGTGCATTAAGGGCTGTGCTGACTGCGCGCCGTGGCGCGGTCAAAGCCCGCACCGCCGCACTCAACCAGATCAAAGCCCTGCTCATCACCGCGCCGGCAGAACTGCGGGAACGCTACCGCCGCCACACCCCGACCCTGCTGATCCGGGCCCTGGCGCGATGCCGGCCCACTGCACAAATCGACCCGACTGCCATCGCGGTGCTGATCGGCTGCAAAGCCCTGGCCCAACGCGTCGAGTTCCTCGACCGCCAAATCAAAGACCTCACCGCCGAACTCGACAAGATGGTCAGCGCGATCAACCCCGGCCTGCGCGCCGCCTACGGCGTGGGACCTGACACCGCGGCCCAACTGATCATCACCGCCGGCACCAACCCCCACCGGCTACGCCACCAAGCCGCCTTCGCCATGCTGTGCGGCGCTGCACCCATCCCGGCCTCCTCCGGTAAAATCACCCGCCATCGCCTCTCTCGCGGCGGGGACCGGGCCGCCAACAACGCCTTGCACCGCATCGCCCTCGTACGCATGTCGGCCGACGCGCGCACCCGCGCCTACGTCGCCCGCCAACTCGCCCACGGCCGCTCCAAAAAGGACATCCTGCGCCTGCTCAAACGCGCGATCGCCCGAGAAATGTTCAGACTGCTCACCCAACAATGCGACATCGACGACTACCGCGACCTACGCCCCACCCGCCAAACCAAAAACATCACCCTGACCACCGTCGCCGATCACTTCGGCGTCTGGCCCACGGTCATCTCTCGACTCGAACGCGGACTCCAACGCAACGACGCCCTCGCCGCCAACTACCGCCAATGGCTCAACGCCGCCTAACAACCAGCCTTGACACCAATAGGAGCATCAAATAGCTACGTCCAAACGAAGTCCAGCGACGACAGCGAGTTCAACGGCTGCACGCGTTGCTGGGCGATTGCCGACATGCGGCCCCGGCCACGTGACCGTTGTTGCTGCACAACATATTTCGATCTCCGGGCGGCTTTGCGCTGCCGTCATGCGCTAAGCGCACAGCTTCCTCTCGGCTTAAGTGATCTTTATACACAGTTTGCCTAAGTAAAAAAGTAGGTATGAAAGAGTTCGCACGTTTTGCAGCAGCAACAGCCGTGATGGCCGCAGGCTTGGGATTGGTTGGCCTGGGCGCTGCGGATGAGGCCCAGGCGGATCCGGGGCCGCCCCTGCGGTGGTGCCCGGGCGATTTCTGGGACCCGGGATGGGGTCCGAATTCGGACCCGAATTCCTGCCACGATTGGGGACCTACGCCTACCCCTTATCCCTACCTGGCGGGACCGCATCGGCCATTGCCTGGGCCCGGCGCACCGGGATACCACCCCGGCAAACCTGGTGGACCGGGCGGACCCGGCGGCGCACCCGGCGGGCCCGGCGCACCCGGCGGACCCGGCGGCGCACCCGGCGGACCCGCCGCACCCGGCGGACCTGGTGGACCCGGCGGTGCGCCCGGCGGAGGCGGACCCGGCGGCGCACCCGGCGCACCCGGCGGACCTGGTGGACCTGACGGATCTGGTGGACCCGGCGGTGCGCCCGGCGGAGGCGGAATCGGCGGCGGCGGAATCGGCGGCGGCGGAATCGGCGGCGGAGGTGGAATCGGCGGCGGAGGTGGAATCGGCGGCGGCGGCGCCGGCGGAGGCGGCGGCGGAGGTGGCGGCGGCGGAGGTGGCGGCGGCGGAGGCCGCTGACATGACTATCAGCACAGGCGACTGTCGCGGTGACTCCCGCGACCGCCGCTTTGGCTGGCTCGCGCCGCATCGGCACGACGATCAGGAGGCCCGCACCCGGACAGACAACCGGCCGCACGGCGACGGCAAGCATCTTCGCTAGCCAAGGCGGGCCTACCACCCGTATCTATCCGCCCACGCGAAGACGTTCGGCTAGTTGAGTCATAGCGTGGATATGCGCTGCGGAGAGTGTGAGACCAGAAGGGGTGATGACGATGAGGGCCATACGGTTCCGGTGGACTTGCCGCTCGGTGGGCGTGGCAACCTCTATCCCGACGTACTCGCTCACGACGACCTCGATGTCGTCCGCGACAACTTCGCCGCGATGATCCGCGGCAATGACCGGCCCGAATCAAGTTCGCCGCATGCCTTCAGCAGCGCGCGGCGATCGGCGTGGAAGTACGTGTAGCCGGTGTCACCGCACACACGGCCGCGGCAACCGCCAGCATCTGGGATCCACTCACAAGCAAGCTGATGCACCCGCCGACCGGGGCCCGCCGACGAAGCTGGCCCACAGCAGAAAATATCCCAGCCACGCCGCGGCTTCTCCGCCGCTGAGGTGGCGTCCGATGCCTTGGCCCATCTTCACAAGCGTCCCGGTCACGTAGCTCAGCGGGATCGACACCTCACCGTCCTTGACGAAGGAGGTGTTCAAGGCACCAATGGCGAAAGCAAAAAACAGAATTGGTACGAAAGAGACGTGATCGGCTAACCATCCGCTGATGATGACGTCGACCGTAGTCGCGACCACCAGAGACAGCGTGGTTAGCACGGTCGGGCCGTGCGGATGGGCCACCCAGAAGTGCCTTCTGCACAGGGATGCAATCACGACGCCACCAACAAAGGCCGCCAACAGTAGGGCCGCTGTTATCGACATCCAGGGCTCGTCGTGGAAGTAGCCCAGTACCGCGCGCTCGCTGTTGCCGGTCATGAAGTTCAGGAAGTACCCGGCGGAGTGGGTGAATCCCGTGGCGCCCAGCAGTCCGGCCAGCCCGGCCAGCAGCCACGACAACCGGTACTCACTGCCGAACATGCCACGCATCACGGCAAAAATTTTTCAAGGCATGTGCATTACTCGCGGCGCAACCAAGGCGAGGCAGGCGGTCGCGATGGTTGTCCCCGGCTGAGGCGAAGTCCGGTCGCGGCGCATCCTGCGCCCGGCCAGTTAGGCCTCCACATCCGATCGTTGAGCCTAAGTGAAATTGATCCATTCGATAACAGCCGGCCTTCGTCCAGGAGACTGTTCCGTTGACCACGCACCCACTTCTGCCGCAGCCTTCGCGCTTCGCGGAAGTCGCTGTCTTCGCGTGGGAGGCGGTCGCCGTCGCGGTATGGCATGATCGCCTCATCGAGCAGCGCCACTCTCATCAAGCGGCGCGGTTGATAGTTTGTGCCTCGCGTTAAGCGTTTCACTTCCCCTTCGGCCGGGCGCAGTACCTCAGCCTGAGGACAGTCCGGCTATCGCGGCCATCACGTTCTGCAGATGTTGCGCATCAGACAACCGGCGGCCACAGCGACGACAAGCGTCGCCGTTACCAAAACGCCCCCGTCACTCCACCACTATCCGCCGACCTACAGACGTTCGCGCTACGGAGTCATAGGGTGAACATGCGCTGCGGAC
>DATIOT010000532.1:0-3852 GCA_035472875.1 Mycobacterium sp. | reverse complement strand
CGATCAGCGCGATCACCACCTCCGCGGAGTCGATTGCCGAGTGGGTGCGCACCGAGGCATAGAACTCGTGCCCGCTGGCCTGACCAACCTTGCGGCGCAAACCTGCGGTGTCGACGAACCGCCAAACCTTGCCGCCCAATTCGATGAGCGAGTCCACCGGGTCCACCGTCGTCCCGGCCACCTCATGCACCACCGAACGCTGGTCGCCCGCCAGCTTGTTCAGCAATGAGCTCTTGCCTACGTTGGGCTTGCCGACCAACGCCACCCGCCGAGGACCGCCCGCCGCCGGTGCCGCTTCGGACACCTCGGGCAGCGCAGCCAGCACCTCGTCGAGCAGGTCGGCCACGCCGCGACCGTGCATCGCGCTGATCGCGTGCGGCTCCCCGAGTCCCAGTGACCACAATGCCGCCGCGTCCGCTTCGGCCTTCTCGCTGTCAACCTTGTTGGCGGCCAGAAAGACCGGCTTGCCCGAGCGCAGCAGGATGCGGGCGGCGGCTTCGTCGGCGGCGGTGGCACCGACAGTCGAATCGACTACCAGGATCACCGCGTCGGCAGTACGCATGGCCACCGACGCCTGCTCGGCCACCAACTGCTGCAGGCCCTTGGCGTCGGGCTCCCATCCCCCGGTGTCCTGCACGACGAACCGGCGTCCGGTCCACAGCGCGTCGTAGGAGACCCGGTCCCGGGTCACGCCGGGAATGTCATGCACCACCGCTTCGCGCCGACCCAGGATCCGGTTGACCAGCGTGGACTTACCGACATTGGGCCGACCCACCACCGCAACCACCGGTGCCGGACCGGCCTCCTCAACGTCCGAATCGACGAACTCCCAGTCACTTTCGTCGGTCCAGGTGCCGTCCTGGGTCACCGCACTGCCCCGCTTCGCTGCTTGACCAACTCCAGCAGATGAGTGATCACCTGCGCCTCGGTCATATCGCTGGTGTCGACGATCACCGCATCCGAAGCCGCGCGCAGCGGCGACACAGGCCGGGTCGAATCCAGATGGTCGCGCCGCCGCACGTCGGCCAGCACACCGTCATAGTCGTCGGCCAGGCCCGACTCGACATTCTGGTCGTTGCGCCGGCGGGCTCGGGTTTCGGCCGATGCGGTCAAGAAGATCTTCACCGGCGCATCGGGCAATACTACGGTTCCGATGTCTCTGCCCTCGACGACAACGTTGCCCGGGCCGACAGCCATAGCGCGCTGCAGCTCGACGAGCCGGGTACGCACGGCAGGAACCGACGACACCGCCGAGACAGTCTGGGTGACCTCGTCACCCCGGATCTCCACCGAAACATTCTCTCCGGCAAGGTAACAGCTGATCCCGTCGGGATCGGAACTCACCGACAAGTCTACTGTCGACGCGATCTCTCCGACGGTTTCGGCATCCGTCGGGTCGACTCCGGCGCGCAGTACCGCCAGCGTGACGATCCGATACATTGCCCCGGTATCCAGGTAGCGCGCACCCAGTGCGCGCGCTAATCCCCTTGATACCGAGGACTTTCCGGTTCCAGCCGGGCCGTCAATGGCGACCACGATGTCAGTCACAGGCCCACCGCTTTGTACAGTTGCCCGATCTCGTCATGACGCAGCGCCCGGATGCTGCCTGGCCGCTGCTTCCCCAGCGACACCGTGCCGATGTGGGTGCGCACCAGCGACTCCACCGGGAAGCCCGCCGAGGCCAGCAGCCGGCGCACAATGCGATTGCGTCCTTCGTGTAACGTCAACCGCACCAACGTCTTACCCGGAATAGCATCCACCACCGCGAAATCGTCCACATGGGCCGTGCCGTCGTCTAATTCGATGCCGGCCCGCAGCTTCTTGCCCACCCCGCGCGGCACCGAACCCGTCACCGTCGCCAGATACGTCTTGGGCACCTCGTGGGAGGGATGCATCAGCCGGTGTGCCAGCTCGCCGTCGTTGGTCAGCAGAATCAGCCCTTCGGTGTCGGCGTCCAACCGTCCCACGTGAAACAGCTTCTTGGTGCCACGCACCCGCCGCTCGACCAAGTCGCCGATACACGGCCGGCCGCGATCGTCTGACATGGTCGAGTGCATGCCGCGCGGCTTGTTCAGCGCCAGGTACACCATCGCGTCGTCGACGACCACCCTGGCACCGTCGACGCGGACAACCGCGGCGTCCGGGTCGACCCGGGTCCCCAACTCGGTCACCACCTGCCCGTCCACTTCGACACGGCCGGCGATGATCAACTTCTCTGCTGCACGCCGCGACGCAATTCCGGCCTGGGACAATACTTTTTGTAAACGGACCCCCCGGGACTCCTCAGGCTGGACCATCAATCCCGATCCACGTCAAACGACAGTGCCTGCTCGGGCGCCTGACCGCCCGCGAGTTTGATGAAACGTGGCTCGCTGTCCAGTGATTCGCTGAGGTCCTCGATCATGTCCACGTCCGGAAGCAGCGGCGCGATATCGGGAAGATCGGTCAGCGACGCCAGTCCCAAGCGCTCCAGGAACAGCTCGGTGGTGGCGAAGGTCACAGCGCCCGTATCGTCGTCGACACCCGCCTCGGTGATCAGACCGCGCGCCAGCAGGGTGCGCATGACGGCGTCCACATTCACGCCGCGAACCGCGCTCACCCGCGCACGCGTGACGGGCTGGCGGTAGGCCACCACGGCCAGCGTCTCCAGCGCGGCCCGGGTGAGTTTGGATCGCGCGCCGTCCAGCAGCAGCTTCTCCACGTAGGGCGCGAACCGGGCGCGAGTGTACATCCGCCAGCCCTCGCTGGTTTTCCGCAAGTCGATGCCGCTGTCGCGTTCAGTGAGTTCGTCGGCCATCTGCGGCAGCTTCGCGGCGATGCGGTAGACGGGTTGCTCAGTGGCCGCGGCCAGCGCCTCGACGGTGACCGGGGTGTCCACCACCAGCAGCAGCGCCTCCAGCACAGAGCCGAGTTCGTCGCCATCCATCGGCCCTGCCTCGGCAATCTCCGGGATACCACAGCCCAAATCGATACCGGGCAAATCTTCGGTCATGATTAATCCCGCACTTCTACCAAGGCTTCGCTGGCCGGACGTTCCCCGGTCCATGAAATCTGGAGCACGCCAAGCGGCTCCGACTGGTCAAATGCTACCGCCCGGGCCCGATACAGTTCGAGCAGCGCCAGGAAGCGCCCGACGACCTCCATCGGCGCATCACAGTCGGCGACCAACTCGGAAAATGTGGCCCAGTGGCCGCTGCCCCGTGCTTCCAGCATCGCCAGCAATTTTTGGGCCTGCTCGGGAACCGAGACCTGCAGCTCATGCAGATGCTCGGTGGCCACCGTCGGGACCGGCCGCGGGGTGAACGCGATCGCGGCGATCTGGGCGAACCGTTCGGCGTCGACGCCCAGCATCACCTCGGGGAGCAGCTCGGTGAACCGGTCCTCCAGCGACACCGCACGCGGATAGCTACGCAGCGCGGTGGCCTCCAGCTCGGCGAACATCTCCGCGACATGTTTGAACGCGCGGTACTGCAGCAGCCGGGCGAACAGCAGGTCGCGCACCTCCAGCAGCGCCAGATCCTCATCGTCGTCGACCTGTCCGGCCGGCAGCAGCCGCGCAGCCTTGAGATCGAGCAAGGTCGCCGCGACCACCAGGAACGCCGTGGTCTCTTCCAGCTCCAGCTGGGACCCGATCGCTCGGGTGTAGGCAATGAAGTCGTCGGTGACCTGGTGCAGCGCCACCTCGGTGACGTCGAGCCGGTGGGCGAAGATCAGCTGCAGCAGCAGATCGAACGGCCCCTCGAAGTTGGTCAGCCGGACCCGGAAGCCGTTCTGGTGTGGCGCCTCACCTGTCACGCTGCCGTTCACGCGCCGAATCGGTCGATGAACTCGCGGCCCAGGCCGCGGTAGGCG
>DATIOT010000531.1:0-5381 GCA_035472875.1 Mycobacterium sp. | reverse complement strand
GTGTCGGTGTTTTTCGGCAAGGCGCCCGACAACTGGCGGCTGATCGTCAGCGATGTCGCAGACTCCGAGCTGCCCGACGCATCCTTCGATCGGGCCGTGCTGGACATGCTCGCGCCCTGGGAGGTGCTTGACGCGGTATCGAGGCTGGTGGCCGCCGGCGGTGTGCTGATCATCTACGTGGCCACCGTCACCCAGCTGTCGCGGGCGGTGGAGGCGCTGCGGGCTCAGCAATGCTGGACCGAACCACGGGCGTGGGAAACGCTGCAGCGGGGCTGGAACGTTGTCGGCCTGGCCGTTCGGCCGCAGCATTCGATGCGCGGGCATACCGCGTTCTTGATCGCAGCGCGACGGCTTGCACCCGGCGCCGTCGCTCCGGCGCCCTTGGGTCGCAAGCGCGAGGGCCGCGACGGCTAGAGCTGAACCGGTTTACTTGGAACGGATAGCGGGGCTAGTTGTACGAGTCCTCGCTGCGGAGCAGCGAGCGGCGTACGGACAGCAGCTCGAATTCGGGGTGTGCGGCTACCAGGCGTTCGGCGGCGTCGAGGACATCGACGGCATGGCCACGGTCACTGGACACAACGGCCACGCCGATGCCCGCTCGCCGATACAGATCCTGCGAACCGGTCTCAGCGGCCGACACGCTGAACTTGCGCTGCAGCTCGGCGACAACAGGACGAATCACCGATCGCTTCTGTTTGAGTGATCGCACGTCGCCCAGCAGCACGTCGAACTCGAGCCAGCCGATCCACATCCCGCGCGTCAGCCCGGCGGAGGTTGCGTTGGTTCGGGGGCCGGCAAAGGTTCCGGGGCCGGAGCCGGTGCCGGAGCGGGTTCGGGTGCCGGTATCGGGGCGGGTTCCGGCGCGGGAGCCGGGGCAGGGGCGGGCGCGGGAGCCGGGGCAGGGGCGGGAGCCGGGGCCGGCGCCGGTGCCGGTGCCGGGGCGGGTTCTGATGGTGGGGCGGGAGCCGGGCTTGGTGCCGGACTTGGAACCGGACTTGGTGGTGGCGGTGCGGTTGGGGTGGGTGAGTTGCCCAGGGCCAACAGCATTTCCGCAGTCCGCCGGGATAACTGCCAGCCGCCTTGGAAGGGCGTGAACTCCATCGGGAACGTGAACGCGCCGTTGCTTCCTCGGGGGGTGTTGACGCTGATGGTCGCCATCACGTTGGACGGATTCTTGTCCGACCAGGCGATGTCCTTGGCCGCGAACGTCATCGGCAAGTAGCCGTTGTCCCGCAATGCGTTGGTGAACTTGTCCAGGGTGGCCGCGCTCTCGGGGGTTGCGCCTTCGACGAGGCTCACCTTGTTGATGCCTGGAACGTTCGGGTCGGCGAGCCGGTTCAGCACGTCGGTAAGGGCTTCGGGCGGGGGCAGGGGAGCAGTCGGCGGAGCCACGACGACCGGACTCGACGCGGCGGGCACCGGTGACGAGGAACTAGACGATGGAACCTTGGGTTGGCTGTGCGAACATCCCGAGAACCCGAAGGCCGCCACGGCGGTGGCGGCACTCAGCGCTACGGACAGGTGTCGGTGCATCCAGTCGGGTCAGCCGGCCTATTCGACCATGCCTGATTCTTGCAGCGTGGTGGTAGCTGATGTCGGGCCAATGGGTGCAATGCAAGTCACACCTGCTATCGCCGCTCCGGTGATCGCGACGGCCGCCATGCCTGTGGCGAGGGGTTTTACGATCACAGGTGTCCTTTCGGTGGTCCCGAATCGACGCTGAGGTTACCAGCGGGAGCAATGACGCGACTTTTGACGGCATTTGACATCGCACATCAAGCGGCAATCGCCGGTAGCGTTAGACGTATCCACCGCGTTATTTCGGGGCGGGAAAGGAGCGCAACATGGGTGACTCAGAGCGTTCTGAAGCATTCGGCACACCCCGTGAAACGGGGATGTCCAGCGACGATGCTGCCGAATTGGAACAGCTACGCCGTGAGGCAGTGTTGCTGCGCGAGCAACTGGATAACACAGTCGGATCGCACGGCGGCGCGCGCTCTGCCCGCGATGTGCATCAACTCGAAGCCCGTATCGACTCGCTTGCCGCCCGCAATTCCAAATTAATGGAAACTCTTAAAGAGGCCCGGCAACAACTGTTGGCGCTACGCGAGGAAGTCGACCGTCTCGGGCAGCCGCCCAGCGGCTATGGAGTCCTGCTCTCGGCCCACGACGACGAGACGGTCGACGTGTTCACCTCGGGTCGCAAGATGCGCCTGACGTGCTCGCCGAACATCGACGTCGGCTCTCTCAGGAAGGGCCAGACGGTCCGGCTCAACGAGGCTCTGACCGTCGTCGAGGCCGGTACGTTCGAATCGGTCGGCGAGATCTCCACTTTGCGCGAGGTCCTGGTCGACGGTCACCGCGCACTCGTCATCGGCCACGCCGACGAGGAACGCATCGTTTGGCTTGCCGACCCACTGATCGCCGAGGACTTGCCGGACGGCATTCCCGACGCCCTCAACGACGACACCAAACCGCGCAAGCTACGGCCTGGCGACTCGCTGCTGGTCGACACCAAGGCCGGCTACGCCTTCGAACGGATCCCCAAGGCCGAGGTCGAAGACCTGGTGCTGGAAGAGGTGCCGGACGTCACCTACAACGACATCGGTGGTCTGATCCGGCAGATCGAGCAGATCCGCGACGCCGTCGAGCTGCCGTTCCTGCACAAGGAGCTGTACCGCGAGTACGCGTTGCGCCCGCCCAAGGGCGTGTTGCTCTACGGTCCGCCCGGCTGCGGTAAGACGTTGATCGCCAAGGCGGTGGCCAATTCGCTGGCCAAGAAGATGGCCGAGGTTCGCGGCGACGACGCCCGCGAGGCGAAGTCGTACTTCCTCAACATCAAAGGCCCCGAGCTGCTGAACAAGTTCGTCGGCGAGACCGAACGCCACATCCGGCTCATCTTCCAGCGGGCCCGCGAGAAGGCGTCGGAAGGCACGCCGGTGATCGTGTTCTTCGACGAGATGGACTCGATCTTCCGGACCCGCGGCACCGGGGTCTCCTCGGACGTCGAGACGACCGTGGTGCCGCAGCTGCTCAGCGAGATCGACGGGGTGGAGGGACTCGAGAACGTCATCGTGATCGGTGCCTCCAACCGCGAGGACATGATCGATCCCGCGATCCTGCGGCCCGGGCGTCTCGACGTGAAGATCAAGATCGAGCGGCCCGACGCCGAAGCGGCACAAGACATCTACTCGAAGTACCTGGTCGAGTCGCTGCCGGTGCATGCCGACGACCTCGCCGAGTTCGACGGCGACCGCACAGCCTGCATCAAGGCGATGATCGAAAAGGTTGTCGACCGGATGTACGCCGAGATCGACGACAACCGGTTCCTGGAGGTCACCTACGCCAACGGTGACAAGGAAGTCATGTACTTCAAGGACTTCAACTCCGGGGCGATGATCCAGAACGTGGTCGACCGGGCGAAGAAGAACGCCATCAAGTCGGTGCTGGAGACCGGTCAACCGGGGCTGCGCATTCAGCATCTGCTGGACTCGATCGTCGACGAGTTCGCCGAGAACGAGGACCTGCCCAACACCACCAATCCCGATGACTGGGCACGGATTTCGGGCAAGAAGGGTGAGCGGATCGTTTACATCCGCACCCTGGTCACCGGCAAGTCGTCGAGCGCGTCGCGTGCCATCGACACCGAATCCAACCTCGGCCAGTACCTGTAAAGGTCGGGCCGGAAGCAGTTTAAGTCTCGCCGACGGAGTCGTCGAGGTTCAGTCGAACTCCAGCGAATAGCTGTTGGTGAGGTCGTCCTGCGTGACACGGGCGGGACGGGTCGTGGTGTCCACCCGCAGTGTCTCGGTTAGCACGCGCGGCTGGTAGGACCACCCTTCTGGCAGGTTGAGTCGGCCGGCCAGCCCGGGTAAATCAGCACGCGACAGGTTGGGGTCGGCGACCTGGCTCCAGGTCTGCATGACCCAGTGCTGTCCGTCTGGGTCGTGGAGTTCATAGATCTCTTCGCCGGCATTGAAAACGAAGACCGTGTTGCGGCTCACCTGATTGACGGTGTAAGGCGCGGGATTCATCGACGACAGCAGGACTGTGGCCTGCTGAATCATCTCGATCCCCCCGAAGGTCTTCGTCACCTGCGGGCCCTGGGGTTGCTTTTCAATGCTGTTCATCAGCCAGTAGCGCGGACCGTTGAGCAGCGCTGCGGCCGCACCGTTTTCCGCGGCGATGGCTCGCGGGTCCAGCGCGGACCACAGCTCGGCGGGGCAGTCGTTGAGCGGGAAGCTGTTGTA
Organism: Mycobacterium sp.; assembly: GCA_035472875.1. Lineage (GTDB taxonomy): Bacteria > Actinomycetota > Actinomycetes > Mycobacteriales > Mycobacteriaceae > Mycobacterium. The sequence goes on along the minus strand of DATIOT010000531.1, from coordinate 1,131 downwards.
GACAGTGCCCTGTGGACCCGCCTCCCCAGGCGTTACCAGAAGCACTTCGCCGTAGCGCTTCCCGGACAGGTCGGTCACTTGTTCACGCATTACGCGGCCGGATTCAGGGGCGGACACACGGTGAAATTAATCACTGACATCGGCGACGTCAACATCACACGCGGCTACCGCGACGGTCCCGCGATAGCGATTGCGCGCGATCAGGGTGGTGCGCAGGTCATCGATCAGCGGATCGAGGAATGTCGATCAATGGCCACCACGGTGGCGTGGGATCGGCGCTGACGGCAGTCTGGCGCGGTGACATCTCCTGGCCGCGCGCACTGACCGACGAGCTGATGACGATTGACGCACCGTCCGATGTGCGACGTGCCGTCCCGGTTGCCGAGTCGCCCGGGAGAAGGTCGATTCCGCAACTCGCCTAGGCTTTAAAGCATGCAACGGATTATCGGGACGGAGGTTGAGTACGGCATTTCGTCGCCGTCGGACCCAACCGCCAACCCGATCCTCACCTCGACGCAGGCGGTTTTGGCCTATGCCGCCGCCGCCGGTATTCAGCGCGCCAAACGCACCCGCTGGGACTACGAGGTGGAATCGCCGCTGCGCGACGCCCGCGGCTTCGACCTGAGCCGCTCGGCCGGTCCGCCGCCGGTGGTCGACGCCGACGAGGTCGGTGCGGCCAACATGATTTTGACCAACGGGGCGCGGCTCTACGTCGACCACGCTCACCCCGAATACTCCTCGCCCGAGTGCACCGACCCGCTGGACGCGGTGGTCTGGGACAAGGCCGGCGAGCGGGTGATGGAGGCCGCCGCCCGGCACGTCGCCAGCGTGCCCGGCGCCGCCAAACTGCAGCTCTACAAGAACAACGTCGACGGCAAGGGCGCCTCTTACGGATCGCACGAGAACTACCTGATGTCTCGGCAGACGCCGTTCTCGGCCATCATCGCCGGGCTGACCCCGTTTCTGGTGTCGCGGCAGGTGGTCACCGGCTCCGGCCGGGTCGGCATCGGGCCCTCCGGTGACGAGCCCGGCTTCCAGCTGTCTCAGCGCTCGGACTACATCGAGGTCGAGGTCGGGCTGGAGACCACGCTCAAACGCGGCATCATCAACACCCGCGACGAACCGCACGCC
>DATIOT010000530.1:0-2857 GCA_035472875.1 Mycobacterium sp. | reverse complement strand
GCGGGTATGTCATATTCGGCCAGCCAGCGGCCGTTGACGTGACCGAACAGGTCGTCTTGGGGGCGGGCGTTCTCGTCGACGTAGCTCAGGTCGATACCCGAGCGGATGGCCTCTACTGACACCCCGCCATCCTTCCATCTTTTTTTGGGTGCAACGATCGGGCCATGCCTGACGGCGAGCAGACCGAACCACCGAAAAACGACGATTCCGCCGAGGACTCCAGCCCAGACTCCTCGGAGCCCGAATCGTTTGATGCCGAGTCCGCAGGCGGGATGTTTTCCAACTACGGCATCGCCTCGACCGCCCTCGTCGTGCTTTCCGTCGCCGCTGTCGTGCTCGGCGCGTTCATCTGGTCCGCACACCGCGACGACGCCAACGAGCGCGTCTACCTGACCCGCGTCATGCAGACCGCTGCCGACTGGACCGGTGTGCTGATCAACATGAACAGCGGCAACGTCGACGCCAGCCTGCAGAAGCTGCATGACGGCACGGTCGGAGAACTCAACACCGACTTCGACGCGGCCATGCAGCCTTACCGACAGGTGGTCGAGAAACTGCAGTCGCAAAGCGCCGGCCGGATCGAGGGGGTGGCGATCGAAACGGTGCACCACGACCTGGACACTCAGCCCGGTGTCTCCCGGCCGGTGGTCACCACCAAGTTGCCGCCGTTCGCCAGCCGGACGGACTCGGTGATGCTGGTCGCGACGTCGATCAGCGAGAACGTCGGCGCCAAGCCGCAGACGGTGCACTGGAACTTGCGGCTCGATGTCTCCAACGTGGACGGCAAGCTGATGATTTCCCAGCTGGAGTCGATCCGATGAGAAATCTATGGCGGCTGCTGGTGTTCGACATTATGGCGCCGCTGGCCGCGATCGGCGCGCTGCTGGTGATAGGAGTCGTCCTGGGCTGGCCGCTGTGGTGGGTGTCTGCGTGCTCGGTGCTGTTGGTGCTGATCGTCGAAGGCGTGGGGATCAATTTCTGGCTGCTGCGTCGCGATTCGGTAAGCGTCGGTACCGACGACGACGCTCCCGGACTGCGATTGGCCGTTGTCTTCCTATGCGCGGCCGCCCTCACCGCGGCCGTGCTGACCGGGTACACGCACTGGACGAGGTCGGACCGCGACTTCAAAAAGGATTCCCGGCAGGTGGTACAGATCGCGACCGGGATGGCGGAGGCGATGGCGTCGTTCACCCCGAGCGCCCCGATGAGCTCCATCGATCGGGCCGCGGCGATGATGGTGCCGGAGCAGGCGGGGGCGTTCAAGGAGCAATACAAAAAGACCAGCGCCGATCTGGCCCAGCACAACGTCACGGCCCAAGCCGCGACGCTGGCGGCCGGAGTCGAGGCCATCGGGCCGTCGGCGGCCAGTGTGGCGGTGATCCTGCGGGTAACCCAGAACGCGCCCGGTCAACCACCCGGTCGTGCGGCGCCCGCACTGCGGGTGGCACTGATCAAGCGCGGCAGCGACTGGTTGGTGTCCGATGTGGTGCCGATCAATTCTCGCTGACGGCCTGTCAGTTCGATTCGGCTGAACCTTCGGACTTCACCTTGACGAACCGATCCGACAACCGCCGTATTCGGATCATCAGCGAGGCCGACGGGCTGAGGTTGCCGTCCAGATAGGCGACCAGATCCTCGGGTGCCACGCCAATGCGGGAGGCGAATTCTTGTTGTCCCAGCCCGGACCGTTCGATCAGAAGACGCACGTGGCGGGCCACCTCGGCACGTTCATTGGCCTCGAGATGGGCGCGAGCACGCTCCAGCACCTCCCACAGCGCTTTGGCGATGCCATACGGTCGCGTGCCCTCGAGGACTTCTTCGACCTGACGTGCCGTGCGCCCATACGGGTCGCGTTTCAGCGCGGCGGCAATGCGCTTCCAGGTGTCGATGTCACCGCCCTGCAGCGCCGAGCGGATCGCGGAGGTTGGCCAGAACTCCACCGGCTGGTCGGGATCGCCGTCGGGCCTCCGCTCTTCACTGGCCGGTCGCTGGGGCGGCGGCACAGAGCGTCGGTCGGCTGCCAACGTCACCTCGCCTCCTCCAGCATCGCTACAGCTACCGACAGGCAGCGCTGCCTGATTTCCTCCCAGTCCGCCTTGGCATCCGGTTCAGACCACTGATCGTCAGTGAAATCAGATGGATGTGGATCTGCGAGCCGACGGACCAACTGGGTGGCAATCCATTGCTGCTTGGGTGGTTGACAACAGTAATACCTGTCTATTCCGGTCAGGACTAGAGCAGCGGTTTCGAGTTCTAACGTGTCGACCATGTCAGCAAATTCGGCGTAATCGCGGCTGCTGTTACGGCACATGATCAGGTAGCCCTTGAGACGCAGCGCCTCTGCGCCGGTGGGGATGAGCAGCCGGTCGCCGGTGGGTAGTTGCACGTTGGTGGTCTCCACCGGGCTTCGCCGTTCGTACTTTGGCTCCTCGGCGGAGTCGGCGTCGGTCTCCAGCGCGTCGATGGCGACCGACAGCCGCCCCCGCCACAGCGTGACCGGATGGACCGGCCGATCGCCCCCGGAAATCGCTCGGGCAATGCCGTTGCGTGACGCCAGGCCGCCGACCAGTTTCTTGGCTGCCGAGTGACCGTTGGTGCCGGTCTTCGAATCGGCCGGGCCCGCCCCGACCCCTGCGCTGTCATCGCTTATGTTGACCTGGTGGGGGATCTGTCCGGGGCCCAGGCCCCGGCCGTGTTCGGGGTCGACTTCTGTTTCCTTGCCATTGCGCCCACAGCCGGTGAAGGCCAGCGGATCCGCAACGCAAATGGCGTCGGGTGCCAAGTGCTTGAGCTTCGCGGCCGACTTGAGGACCATCCGCAGGTCCGCATTGGGCGCTATGAGTGCCGAGATGTCGTC
>DATIOT010000529.1:0-1825 GCA_035472875.1 Mycobacterium sp. | reverse complement strand
TGACCGTAGCTACGGTGTCGGTGGGCCGCCGCCGCAACCTCTGGGTTATGAGCCAACCGGTCGCGGTCTCCCCCGGTGCGGTCGGTCTCATAGCTGCACGTCAGCGACGTCGAGCCGTCCAGCTTGTTGCACTGTGTCGCGGTTGTTCTTATGGATTTCGCCGTGTTCTGTGCCCAAATTCGTGACCAACAGGCCGGGTGGTATATGCCCGTGGTAAGCCGCCCGCCAAGTCTGAGTTGAACATTTCGGTCCAGTGATCGTTTAGTTCCGGGTGGTGCCATGGGTGGCAAGTCGCCGGTAGTGACGGCACGAGATCTGTCAGTGTGTGGGTTTCGCCGGGGGCAACTGGGCATTCCGAAGGTGGGGAACAGGTCGGTGGTGCCCCAGTCGTGGTTTTCGGCGGGTGTGATGACCTCCGGAAAGTTCGGGTAACAGCCACCGGCGGCGTCGTTGTGCGCGAACGCAATCGCCATGCTGATGCCGTTGGTGGAGTACCGCGAGCAGCTCTCGCAGTCGACCCAATCCCCCCCTTCTGGGCCAAGTAGCCGCCGCCGGGCTTTCCGGGGCGCAGCCATCCCATCCGCGGGCCCGCGGTCCTTCTGAGGCGGCCTTGAGCCTGTCACAGTTGGCCAGCATCCCCGCGCATTGAGCGCCTGGCGTGTCACGTGACGAAACGCTCGATCGCCGCCGCCGTGGCGTAGCCGTTCTTAGTCGATCGTCTCGATGACTGCGCCCGTACTGATCTGCCCGTCGGTGAGGACGTCGGCGCGCAGGCCCCCCCGGTGGATCAGGCCGCGGAGCACGCCCTCCGTGGTGAGGCGTTCCAGGTGGGAACACGGCTCACACAGGCGCTGGCCCAGGCACTCGACGTCTCCGATACGAAACCGACGTCCGACCAGAGCGTTCGGGTCGACCCCGCGAGTCACGATATTGCGACGCGCCTCGACGTACTCGATGTTGCCGCCGCTGGGCAACACCAGCTCGTCAAGGACTTCGGCTGCGATGAGCGTGAGGTCGTAGCCGCGTGCGGTGTCATTGGCCGGAGTGAACGTTCCTGCTTTCGCCGCGTAGCGGTCTCCGTCGAGCCCTCGGCCAGCCAGAGCCCGCGCCCGTTCCACCTGGCGCATTGGGGCAGTCGCCTGTTCTGCCACCGCGATCGCTTCGACTCTGCCGCGCAGTGAGGGCAGCGCCGCACCGGGCGCGGTGAATGCCGGATCAAGCCCAGATAGCACGTAACCCTCGCGGACTGGCAGATCGGTCGCCGCGGCGCCCAAGAGAGCAGGATCTTGCGGGCTGAGGACGACCCCGGAAGGGGTGCCGAACATCAGCACCGCTGTCCGGTCATCGGCGGGTCGCTTGCGGTCCATGTCCCCGAGAACGGCGAGCCAGTAGCCGGGCCAGGTGAACCGCGCGGGGTTGGCGATCGGAACCAGCCCGGCGCCTCGGCCGGCCAGCCAGCTTCGCCAATACGCGATGGCTCCGCGCAGGTCGGCTCGTGGCTGGGGTACATCGGATAATGGCGTTTCGGTCACCGACGCCACGCATGCGGCGAATGACCTCACGATCTCCGGAATCCCCTCGGTCTGAGGCAGATCAACGTCGATCATCTGCCGATCCTCGCACATCGCGGCAGGGCAGCCACCTGCGGCGGCCGACCCGCCACAGTCCTAGTCAGGACGGAGGGCTCATCGGGCGTCTTCGTCGGCGTAGGCGTGGATTGCGCTGCGCGGCGCTCATCGGATTCTCCCGACTCCCCTCTGTGGCGACACCCCGCGTGCCCGGCGATTCCCCACCGTGGCGTGCGGGGCTCTTGTCGTATGCCGGG
>DATIOT010000528.1:0-3140 GCA_035472875.1 Mycobacterium sp. | reverse complement strand
CGGTCGGGATTGAGGCGCTGAGCCGCGGCGCGGGTATGGTGTATTTCGCGGACGATTCGAAAGAAGCAGCAGAACTGATCGCGCAGAACTTGAAATCGCTGGGGACTTGGTCTGCAGATCCCCAACTTCTCCTACGGCACCGGGGTGGAGAAACTCTTCCCGTCGGTCATCGCCCAGGCGCGCGAGGCCGAAGCGGCGGGCTACGACTCGCTGTTCATCATGGACCACTTCTACCAACTGCCGCCGATGGGATCGCCAGACCAGCCGATGCTGGAGGCCTACACCGCCCTCGGCGCGCTGGCCACCGCCACCGAACGGCTGCAGCTGGGCACCTTGGTGACCGGCAACACCTACCGGAATCCCACGCTGCTGGCCAAGATCATCACCACGCTGGACGTGGTGAGCGCCGGTAGGGCGATCCTCGGCATCGGTGCGGGCTGGTTCGAGCTCGAACACCGCCAGCTCGGTTTCGAGTTCGGCACATTCACCGAGCGATTCAGCCGGCTCGAAGAGGCGCTGCAGATCCTCCAACCGATGATCAGAGGTGAACGGCCCACGTTCTCCGGAAAGTGGTACACCACCGAGTCCGCGATGGCCAATCCGCGCTACCGCGAGAACATCCCGATCATGATCGGCGGTGGCGGTGAAAAGAAAACCTTCGCGATTGCTGCCCGCTGTGCCGACCATCTCAACATCATTGCGGGGCTCGACGAACTGCCCGGCAAGGTGGACGCGTTGGCCGCGAGGTGCGATGAGGTCGGCCGCGACAGGTCGACGCTGAAGACCACTGCCTATCTGACGCTGATCATCAACGAGGACGTCAAGCCCGATCAGATCCCGGGCGCGCCCGGATACATTGTGGCGGGCAGCCCGGCCAGCATCGCCGAGCAGGTCCAGGCCAAAGTGCTCGACGTCGGCATTGACGGTGTGATCATCAGCCTGGCCGCGCATGGCTACACGCCCGGCGTCATCACCACCGCCGCCGAGGCACTGCGTCCGCTCGTCGGTCTGTAACCGGGCACGCATTGAGCGTCGGGCATGACGCGAATCACGTCGCAGCGACCAGCGGTAATAGGCCGGTGTGGTTGATTACACAGGCTAATGAACCACATGCTGCCCGCCGCTGCACCGCCATTGAGCTGCGGAAACACCGAAAAGCGGTCAAATAACACATTGCACAGCACTAAGGGTGTAACATAACAGTGTGAAACTCGATTTGCTAACCCTCGCTGAGCTGCGGGACTCCTGGCTGCGCCAACTTCGTGGTCAACGGAAGTCCGACCACACCCTCGCCGCTTACCGCGCCGCCCTCAACACCTATCTCGCCTACTGCAAAGAACATCCCACCGAGCCCGTGTTGACCAAAGCCCACGTCATCGGCTGGATAGGCGCCCAGCACGGCAGCGGTACCTCGACCGTTCGGCTGCGGCTGACAGTGCTCAAGCTGTTCGCCCGCTGGCTCGCCGACGAGGAAGGCTTCGACGCCGACCCCATTACCGCGGTCAAACCACCCAAACTCGACCAGGCCCCCGTCGCCGACCTGTCCGACGACGAGATAGCCCGCATGGTCAAGGTCTGCGAACGCCCCACAATCGCCCACAAACGCGACAAGGCGATGCTGCTGCTGCTGGCCGAAACCGGGCTAAGAGCCGGCGAGCTGCTCGCACTCGACATCACCGATATCAACCTGGACGAGTGCTGGCTGCTGGTCCGCAAGGGCAAGGGCGGCAAGTCGCGCCGGGTGCGGTTCAGCGCGGGCGCCGCAGCGGCCGCGGACCGCTACGTACGCGCCCGCCGCCTGGCGGTCCGCCGCCCCGCCGAAGGGCCATTGTGGGTGTCCAATCAAGGCAACCGGCTATCCCACAACGGTCTGGTCAACACGCTCAAGACCCGCGCCGCCACAGCCGGGGTAATCGGCTTTCACGTCCACAGACTTCGTCACAGCATGAGTGTGCGTTGGCTGCGCGCCGGCGGCAGCGAATCCGGGTTGATGGCGCACGCCGGGTGGACCGACCGCGGCATGATTGCCCGCTACGCCAAAGCCGCCAGTGAACGGCTGGCCATGGAAGAATTCGACCGCCTCGGGCTCGGGCTGCACGAACTATGAGCATCACAGTGCAGTGCCCGGAAGGGCATTACATCGCCACGGTCGACGTCACAGATGACGGGCTAGAAATCCACGCCCACCGGCGGTTCGGGTTGTCGTGGGGCTACGTACCCACCCTAGACATCACCCGGGTCCATGCCAGGTGCTTCAGCCTCCGCTGCACCTATGACGGCTCAATGGATGAGAAGGTGCTGTACGCGGAGCTGGCCGCGGCGTCGGCCCGCGGCGAAACGAAACACAAACTCGCGCACTAACTACTGTGCAAGCTCGCGCTGTGCAAGCTACGCTTTGTTTAGCCGGTCGCCCGGCAACGGCTTAAACCGGGCGTACGCCCTTTAGTGCAGGTCTACGAGGGCCTCCATCAGTGGAGGCTGCTCCCCCTTGAATCACAAATCTGCGCTATCCCTGGCCCGTTCGATGGCCGCTCACGAGTCATGGGGCAAGACGCCTGACCGTGCCGCGCGCACCGCCAACGCACGTAGGGCCGCTGACGAGCGTTTCCTGGCCCAGGCCGACGGCGACCCGTTACGCGCCGAGTCACTGCGCAAGGCCCATTACAAGCGCATCCAGTTGAAGTCGATCGCGGCGCGTAAGGCCAAGGCCGCCGCCCGCCAAGCCGAACTTCGGACCCCGGGTCCGAAGTTGTGGGTCAGCTCCGTGACCATGATGATCTGACCGAATTGCGGGCCGACGCATGAGCCGCGATGAATGGCCCCCTGGCGAAAGGGGCGGCGCCCCAAGTAGCCCTAGGAGCGCCGACACCCACCCACACCAGTCTTCCCTCGTCAAAGACCAGCACCACGAGTGTAACGCAGGCCCCCCACGGACCGCGTATCACGTGGCGTGGCGTCACGGCTTCGGCTACGGCTTCCGCGACGCTTTAAGGCTTCTCTGCCGGGAAGTCGACGATCCGGCGGTGTGGACGGCCGCTCACCATCTCAGCGCCCGGGGCGGCGATGACTGACCTCATCTACGCCGCCGCGGCCGACATCTACTGGGACCTCGGCTGGCGCGGCATCATCCCCGTAGACCC
>DATIOT010000527.1:0-2922 GCA_035472875.1 Mycobacterium sp. | reverse complement strand
CGCGGCGACCAACTCGTCGGGACCGCGCTATTCCCTGTTGTTGTCCACCGACCCCAGCTTGATCGAGGCCGCGCAGCGGCTCCGTTATGACGTGTTCAGCAGCACACCCGGCTTCGCACTCCCGGCGGTCGGCGAGGAGCGGCGGGACGTAGACCGGTTCGACGAATACTGCGACCACCTGCTGGTCCGTGACGACGGCACCGGCGAGCTGGTGGGTTGTTACCGGATGCTTGCGCCGGCGGGCGCCATCGCGGCCGGCGGGCTGTATACCGCGACAGAATTCGACCTGCACGCGTTCGATCCGCTGAAGCCGTGGCTGGTGGAGATGGGACGCGCCGTGGTGCGCGAAGGTCACCGCAACGGTGGCGTCGTGCTGTTGATGTGGGCGGGCATCCTGGCCTACCTGGACCGCTACGGCTACGACTACGTGACCGGCTGCGTGTCGGTACCGATCAGCAGCGACTCGGACGACCCAGATGTTCAGCCGCCGGGCAGCCAGCTCCGCGGCGTCCGTGACTTCATACTCAGCCGTCATGCCGCGCCGCCGCAGTATCGGGTGCACCCACATCGCCCGGTCGTGGTGGACGGGCGGACCATGGACGAGATTGCGGCGCCGCCACGCCCTGCGGTCCCGGCGCTCATGCGCGGCTACCTGCGGCTGGGCGCACAGGTCTGCGGTGAGCCTGCGCACGACCCGGACTTCGGGGTCGGCGACTTCTGCGTGCTGCTGGACAAGAAGCGCGCCGATACCCGATATCTGAGACGACTGCGGTCGGTATCGGCGGCCGCTGAAATGGCTGGTGGCGCACGATGAGCACGCCCGCAGTTACTGCCCACGCTTGGCTGCCCCGCACGACGTGCGACAACAGCTGTGTGGGTGTCGGCGCCGCGCAGTCGCGGCGGTCGCTGGTGGTGCTGCGGGTAACGCTTCGCGTCATGCTGGCGCTGCTATTGGCACCTGGGGTGCCGCTGGTGGCAGTACCACTGCCGGGCCGGACGCAGGTGCAACGCATCTATTGCCGGTTGGTGCTGCGCTGCTTCGGTGTCCGGATCACGGTGTCGGGTAGTCCGATTCGCAACCTCCGTGGAGTCCTGGTAGTCAGCCCCCACATGTCCTGGTTGGACGTCTTCGCCATCGGTTCGGTGTTGCCCGGGTCGTTCGTCGCACGCGCCGACATGTTCACCGGGCCGGCCACCGGGATCATGGCCCGCATCCTCAAGATCATCCCGATCGAGCGGGACAGCCTGCGGCGGCTGCCCGGGGTGGTGGACACCGTCGCGCGTCGGCTACGTGCCGGCCAGACAGTGGTGTGCTTCCCGGAGGGCACCACCTGGTGCGGCGTGGCATGTGGGTCTTTCTATCCGGCCATGTTCCAGGCCGCGATCGATGCCGGTCGCCCGGTACAGCCACTTCGCCTGACCTACCACCACGTCGACGGCAGCGTCTCGACCGCCCCGGCCTTCGTAGGCGACGACACGTTGTTGCGGTCAATCTGCCGACTGCTCACCGTGCGCCGCACGTTGGCGCGGGTTCACGTCGAATCTCTGCAGCTGCCGGGTACCGATCGGCGCGCGCTGGCCAGCCGCTGCCAGTCCGCGGTGGGCGTCGGTGCCTCGCAGCACCCAGGTCCGCGGCACGTGCTGGTGGCCTAGGCACTCTGGCCTGCCGGTATCCTGGGGCGCGTCATGGTGTACCTGGATCACGCCGCCACCACCCCGATGCACCCCGCCGCCGTCGAGGCGATGACGGCTGCGCTGCGCACCGTCGGCAATGCCTCCTCGCTGCACACCAGCGGCCGCACGGCGCGGCGCCGGATCGAGGAATCCCGTGAGCTGATCGCGGACAAACTAGGCGCGCGTCCGTCGGAGGTGCTCTTCACCGCGGGCGGCACCGAGAGTGACAACCTGGCCGTCAAGGGAATCTATTGGGCCCGCCGTGACGCCGAGCCGCGCCACCGGCGCATCGTCACCAGTGAAGTGGAACACCACGCCGTGCTGGACTCGGTGAACTGGCTCGTCGAACACGAAGGCGCCCAAGTGACCCGGCTGCCCACCGCTGCCGACGGGTCGGTGTCGGCGGCCGCGCTGCGTGAGGTGCTGCAGGGCCACGACGACGTCGCGCTGGTCTCGGTGATGTGGGCCAACAACGAAGTCGGCACCGTCATGCCGACCGCCGAACTCGCGGCCGTCGCAGCCGAATTCGGCGTTCCTATGCACAGCGACGCGATTCAGGCGGTTGGGCAGCTGCCCGTCGATTTTGCCGCCAGCGGGCTATCGGCGATGAGCGTGGCCGCGCACAAGTTCGGCGGTCCGCTGGCTGTGGGCGCGTTGCTGCTCCGCCGGGACGTCAGCTGTGTGCCGCTGTCGCACGGCGGGGGGCAAGAGCGCGACATCCGCTCCGGTACACCCGATGTCGCCGGTGCCGTCGGAATGGCAACGGCGGCCCAAATCGCGGTGGACGGGCTGGAGCCCAACAGCGCGCGGCTGCGGGCGTTGCGAGACCGCCTGGTCGAAGGCGTACTGGCCGACATTGACGACGTCATCCTCAACGGTGCCTCCGACCCGCTGCGACTTCCCGGCAACGCGCACTTCACCTTCCGCGGCTGCGAAGGCGATGCGCTGCTGATGCTGTTGGACGCCAACGGAATCGAGTGTTCGACCGGGTCGGCCTGCACCGCTGGTGTCGCACAGCCGTCACATGTGCTGATCGCGATGGGTGCCGACTCTGCCAGCGCCCGCGGATCACTGCGTCTTTCTTTGGGACACACCAGTGTTGACGCCGACATCGATGCCGTGTTGCAGGTACTGCCCGGCGCGGTGGATCGCGCCCGCCGTGCCGCCCTGGCAGCGGCTGGAGCGGCCCGATGAAAGTCCTCGCCGCGATGAGCGGTGGCGTCGACTCATCAGTCGCAGCCGCTCGCA
>DATIOT010000526.1:0-1797 GCA_035472875.1 Mycobacterium sp. | reverse complement strand
TTCATGAACCAGCCCACCCACATCCGGGCCGAGGCGCCGCACTCCTCGGCGGTGCACGACACCACCGAACAGTTCGTCTACCGTGCCCACGCGCTCGACAAGGTAGAGCTAGTCAGTCGGATTCTGCAGGCCCAGGACCGGGGCGCGACGATGATCTTCACCCGCACCAAGCGCACCGCGCAGAAGGTGGCCGACGAGTTGGCCGAGCGCGGTTTCGCGGTTGGCGCCGTACATGGTGATCTCGGCCAGATCGCGCGGGAGAAGGCGCTCAAAGCGTTTCGCACCGGCGACATCGACGTGCTGGTCGCCACCGATGTGGCCGCCCGTGGCATCGACATCGACGATGTCACCCACGTCATCAACTACCAGTGCCCCGAGGACGACAAGATGTACGTCCACCGCATCGGGCGCACCGGCCGCGCCGGGCGCACCGGGGTCGCGGTCACCCTGGTGGACTGGGACGAGCTGCCCCGCTGGACGATGATCGACAAGGCGCTGGGCCTGAGCTCGCCCGATCCGGCTGAGACCTATTCCAACTCGCCGCGCCTGTACGCCGAGCTGGGCATCCCGGCCGAGGCGGGCGGCAAGGTGGGTGCGCCGCGTAAGTCACCAGTCAAGCGCCGCAACACCGAGCGCAGAGGCCACGTTGAAGGCCGGAAGTCCGCGAAATCAGATAACTCGGGACGTAAGGACTCCGGCGCAAAGCGACGGCGCACCCGAGGCGGCCAACCCGTCACCGGCCACCCCGCCGGCAACGGGGCCGCCCCCGGTGCCAACGGCGAAGCCGCCGCAGAGACACCGTCTAGCCCCAGTAGCGGTGCAAGTAACCGGCGCCGCCGTCGCCGGCGCAAGCCCGCGGACGCCACCGCGCTCGCTAACTGAGCCCGCTTCGCGGCATGGTCAGACCCGAGCGCCGGACCAAGGGCGACATGTTGGCCGCTGCCGCGATCGCGCTCGTCGTCGCCGCGACCGCCTCGCTGATCTGGTGGACCAGCGACGCGCGGGCCAGCATCAGCCGGCCGGCCGCCATTCCGGTGCCGAACCCGACTCCGGCCCGGGAAGTGCCCGCCACGCTGAATCAGCTCTGGACCGCCACCAGCGCGGCCACCACCGCGCCTGTGGTCGTCGGCGGGACGGTCACCACCGGTGACGGACGTCAGCTAGACGGGCGCGACCCGGCCACGGGTCAGTCGCGCTGGAGCTACGCGCGAGACACTGGTCTGTGCGGGGTGTCATCGGTCTACCACTACGCTGTCGCGGTCTACAAAGACGACCGCGGTTGCGGTCAGGTCAGCACCCTCGACGGGTCCACCGGTCGCCGCGGGGCAGCCCGCAGTGGCTACGCCGATCCGCATGTGCGCCTCTCCTCCGACGGAACGACGGTGTTGTCGGTGGGCGACACCCGACTGGAACTGTGGCGCTCGGACATGGTCCGGATGCTGGCCTACGGTGAGGCCGACGCCCGGGTGAAACCGTCGGCGCGGGGACTGCACTCCGGATGCAGGCTGGTCTCCGCGGCGGCCAGCTCGTCGGCTGTATCAGTGCTGGAGAGCTGCGTGAACCAGGCCGACCTGCGACTCGTCCTATTGCGTCCGGGCAAGGAAGACGACGAACCCCAGCAACACGTGGTATCCGAACCTGGGATCGGGGCGGATTCGGGTGCTCGGGTGCTGACCGTGCGGGAGCACAACACGGCGGTGTATCTCCCGTCGCCGCAGCCCAGAGTCGACGTGATCGACGATACGGGCACGACAGTGTCGAGCACGTTGCTGCCAAAGCCGCCGTCGAGCTCGGCTG
>DATIOT010000525.1:0-2101 GCA_035472875.1 Mycobacterium sp. | reverse complement strand
CGGCACCGAGGCGCCAGCCGAAATGCACTTCTATTTCCCGCGCTTTCGCGCATTGTGCATGGCCGAGAACGCCACGCATAATCTGCATAACCTGCTGACCCTGCGCGGCGCGCTAGTTCGTGATCCGCACGCCTGGTCGGGCTACCTCACCGAGGCCATTGACACCTTCGCCGACCGAGCCGATGTGGTGTTCGCCTCCCACCACTGGCCGACTTGGGGACGCGAGAGCATCGTAGAATTCTTGTCGCTGCAACGGGATCTATATGCGTATTTGCACGACCAAACGTTACGGCTGCTCAACCAGGGATACTCCGGTGTGGAAATCGCCGAGATGTTCCAGATGCCGCCAGCGCTGGAGCGGGCCTGGCACACCCACGGGTATTACGGGTCGGTCAGCCACAATGTGAAGGCGGTCTACCAGCGCTACATGGGTTGGTTCGACGGCAACCCCGGCAGACTTTGGCCACACCCGCCCGAAGCGCTGGCTCCCCGTTACGTTGACGCGATGGGGGGGATCGACCGGGTTGTCCAGATTGCGAAGGTGGCATTCGACGCCGGTGACTTCCGTTGGGCGGCAACGCTGCTTGACCACGCGGTGTTCACCGACAGCACGCACCCCGCCGCCCGGGCCTTGTACGCCGATACGTTGGAGCAACTGGCCTATGGCGCCGAAAACGCGACGTGGCGGAACTTTTTCTTGTCTGGCGCAGTCGAATTGCGCGACGGAAATATGGGCACCGCGACTCAAACCACCTCGCCGACCATGCTTTCCCAGCTGACACCGGAGCAGATCTTCGACAGCTTAGCCATCCGCGTCAACGGACCGCGCAGCTGGGACCTCGACATCGTCATCGACGTCTCGTTCGCCGATCTGGCCGTCAACTACCGGCTCACACTGCGTAACGGGGTTCTCGTTTATCGCAAGGTGGCAGCCGACCCGGCGACGGCAACCGTTACGGTCAAGCTGGACAGCAAGTTTCGGCTATTGGTAGTTGCGATGGGTGATTTCACCTCACCAGGGCTCGAAATCTCTGGCGATCAGACAGCGCTGCGAGCGTTCCTGGGTGTGCTCGACGAGCCGGACCCGAGTTTCAACATCGTTACGCCGTGAGCGCTCTCACGCGATGTCGATGACCACCTTGCCCAGGACCTTGCGCTCGGCCACATAACGCAGCGCCGCGGGGGTTTCGGCCAACGGGAATCGCGCGCCGATGTAGGGGCGGACGGTGCCGGCCGCGAACATTTGCGCCAACTCTTCAGTGTCGCGGATGGCCTCATCGGGGTGGTCACTCATGAAGGTGCGGATCTCCATGCCGCGCACACAGATGTCTTTGAGCAGAACGAGATTAAGGGGAATGGCCGGGATCGTGCCAGCCGCATAGCCCAGGGTGACAAAGGTGCCGCCGCGAGCCAGGGCGCGCAGCGCCGGTTCCGAGTAGGGCCCACCCACGGGGTCGATGACGACCCGGGCACTATCAGCGGTGAGTTCGCGGATCCGCGATTTCAGGTCCTCCCGGTCGTAGTCAACGGTGGCCTCGGCACCGCGTTGTCGGCATAGGTCGAGCTTTTCCGGACTCGATGCGGCGGCCAGTACCCGGGCCTTCATGGCTACCGCGAGGTCTACGGCGGCCAGACCCACACCGCCCGCGGCGCCCAGCACTACCACCCAATCCCCCTCTGTCACAGCGGCGGTCGAGCGGAGCGCGTGATACGCGGTGCGGTAGGTGACGCCGAACGCCGCGGCCGACGCGAAGTCGGCGTCGTCGGGCATGAGCGCCGCCTGGCTCGTTTCGAGCAGCGCCTGCTCGGCGAACGCTCCGAAGGTGGTTCCGGATACCCGCTGTCCCGGGCTAAATGGCGCGCCGTCACCCGCGGCGATCACTTCGCCGGCGATCTCGTTGCCAGGTATGAATGGCGGCGGAATCTGCACCTGGTACTTGCCGCCAACGAACAGCACGTCGGGGAAATTGACTGCCGCGGCGTGCACCCGCACTAACATCTGGCCGGGGCCCGGGACCGGCTCGGGAACATCGTCGAGAACCAGGTTTTCCGGTGGACCGTAGGCGCGACAGACGATCGCCCGCATTAGCCAATCCCCAGC
>DATIOT010000524.1:0-2340 GCA_035472875.1 Mycobacterium sp. | reverse complement strand
GGGCTCGCAGGCAGGGTGGTGACTGCGTGCTGGTGGCCCCGCCCGGAAGTCCGGCGCACCACGTCTTGTCGCTGGTCCAGATACCCGTTGTGAGCGGCGAAGCCGAGGACGTCTTCGTCGAAGATTAGGTCAGCGCGTTTGGCCGTGCCGCACCTGATTGAACGGCACCCCGCGGTCGGCAGCGTATTCCCGTGGGAAGCCCAGCACCCGCTCGCCAATGACGTTGCGGGCCATCTCTGTTGTGCCGCCGCCGATGGCGACGTTCTGCCGCGACAGGTATCGCAGTCCGGCCTCCAAGCCTTTACCGATTTCCCCTACGACGCCGCCCGTTCCCGCGATCGCCAGTGCGGTGTCCATGTCCAAGGTCACGGTCTCGGAGTGGAAGAGCCTGATGAGGGTTCCGGCGGTCGGGGGCAGTACACCATCTCTCACATTGCGGTACACGTGATCGATCAGCTGTTCGGCTACCGCGCGGTGTACCAGGACCCGGCCGGCCATCTCGTGCACGCGTTCGTTGTCGGCCTGGCCTGTCTTCTCCGCAAGGCTGACGTAGTCAACGGGATTCGAGGTGCCGCCCTCGCTGCCGCTGCCGCTGGCGAACTCCGAGCCCTGCCCGACCGCCCGGCGTTCGTGGTAAAGCTGCCGCGACGCCACCGGCCAGCCGCCGTTGACCTCCCCGACGACGGCATCGTCGCCAACATCTACCCCATCGAGGAACTCCTCGCAGAACTCGGTGGAACCGCTCAGCATCGTGATGCGCCGCAACGTGATTCCCGGATGAGCGATGGGCACCAGGAACATGGTCAGGCCTTCGTGCTTGGGCACCTCCCAGTTGGTGCGGGCCAGACACAGACCGTAGTCGGCAGCGAACGCGCTGGTGCTCCAGGTCTTGGCGCCGTTGATCACCCACCGGTCGCCCTGCCGTTCGGCTCGGGTGATGACACCGGCCAGATCTGATCCCCCGCTGGGCTCGGACAATAGCTGCACCAGCACCTCGTCGCCGCGCAGCGCGGCGGCGATGTGCTGCTTCTTTTGTTCCTCGCTGCCCTCGTCGAGCAGCGTGGCGCAGCAGATGGTGAACGTCGGGGTGTTGAGGATCAACGGCATCTCGTAGTTGTGGGATTCCTCGTCGAATGCCTTCTGGTATTCGTAGTCCAGACCCAGGCCACCGAATTCACGGGGAAAGCAGATACCGGCGAATCCACCTTCGTAGAGCCGCTTTTGCAGTTCTCGGGCTCTTTTCCAGGAGCGTTCGTCGTCGCGCGGGGCGGGCGGCGGTGACTCGGGGTTGATGGCAGGCATGTTGTCCGCCAACCAAACTCTGGCCCGGGCAGCAAACTCTGCAACGGATTCGATCGGCGTCATCTGGTCTTGAGTCATCTCGCCGAACGGCCCGCTTTCTCCGACTCATAGACGCGCAGGTTATGTTCCTCCGGCGTGCCGAACATGGAGCGATACAACGCAACCCGCCGAAGGTACAGGTGCAGGTCGTGCTCCCAGGTGACGCCGATGCCACCGTGCATCTGAACGCAAGCCTGAACAATCCGGCCGGCCATCTCGCCGACATAGGACTTGGCGATGCTTGCCGATAAGCCCGCTGCGGGCGAGCGAGCGGCAACGTCGGCAACCGCCGCTGCCGTGGTGGCGCGGCACGCTTCCAGCCACAGCTTCATGTCGGCGAATCCGTGTTTGAGCGCTTGGTACGATGCCAGCGGACGGCCGAATGTGTGCCGGTCCAACGCCCACTGGACGGTGAAGTCAAACACCGTTTGCAGGATGCCGACCACCTCGGCGCACTGCAGCACCTGAGCGATCTGGCTCTGCCGGTCGATCAGTGTGGGGGTCTCGGCCGGGCTGCCCACAACCGCGGACCGCTCCACGACCACACCGTCGAACTGCACCAGCGCGTATTGCTTAACCAGGTCAATGGACTGCTGGGGCACAATCCGAACGCCCGGGGTGTCCGTCGGGACCAGGAACTGGCGAATCTCATCGCCACATCGCGCCACTACCAGCAGCGAAGCGCTCTGGGCGCCGGCCTCGACACGGTCTTTGGTGCCGTCGATGCGGTAGCCGGAGTCGGTCTGGGTGGCCGTCACCGAGGGATCCAGTGGTGCCCAGCCCCGGCCCGGCTCAGAAACCGCCCATGATGCCACCGTTTCACCGGACATCAGCGACTCGATGGTGGCAGCGTGCGCTTGCCCCTCGGCGCATTCGGCGAGTGTCGCGAGCACGATGCTGACCGGATACAGCGGTCCGGGTGCCACCGTCCTGCCGAGTTGTTCAGCGACCATGGCCAGATCTGCAAAACCGCTGCCCGAGACGCTGCCGCCGCCAAGA
>DATIOT010000523.1:0-10735 GCA_035472875.1 Mycobacterium sp. | reverse complement strand
TGTAAGTGGGCTCCGGAAGATTCACCGAATTGACATGTACGACACCTGTGACAGCCTGGGCTATTTGCTTAAAACCTTTTCTGTGTTCTCAGCTTGTACCCCGCACAGAATAAGACATCCCAGCGAGAACGATACTGGGGTTTATATTTTGGATTTCTTGTATACCAAATCCAAGTCGGGCAAGCGCACCCGGCCCTTGGCCATCAAGGAGAACATCGGCCTCAGCAAGTAACTCGGCAAACCTTGTTCTGCCGTATTGCGTTCGCAGGTCAAGACGAACAGTGCGCTTCCCCCATCCGGTATCGAATGCAAGCGCAAGAACCCACTCACCGATAACTGGTTGCACTTTTATTACGTCGGCACCCTGATCTGCCAGCAGGCGACCCGACGTTGGCCCGGCGATGATATTCGCTATTTCGATAACGCGGACACCTTCGAGTGGCCGATGTCGCGCTTCGCCTAGCTTGCGCCCGTGCACCCCTCCGCGGGACTCGATGTCTATCAGGGGAGTCTTGCTTGCCGCCTGCCCTCGGTCGCACGCGTTTCCGCTGATGTTTGGGGCTCGTGGTGACTGGATGTTGGCTAGCATGAGCGAGATCGATCCGCGCGGACACGGCGCTGGTGAACTGGAGCGATCTTGGCGTGAGCGGGCTTTTGCCGACCGGCACGGGTGACGCTGCTTCTGGCAGACGCCGAGGGCTCCACGCGGCTTTGGGAGACCCAACCCGAGGAGATGACCGCGGCCATCGCACGCCTCGACCGGGCGGTGTCCGACGCGATCGCCGTCCCTGGCGGTGTGCGCCCGATCGAGCAGGGCGAGGGCGATCCTTTCGTCGTCGCGTTCGCGTGCGCATCCGACGCGGTGGTGGGGCCGACAGGACACCGAGGGCCGTAACGTGTGGCTCCGGTCTATGGGTATCCGGTTGACGTTCGACAACCCGAACGGTGCTGTGGCCTGCACGTGGACCTCGGTGGCCTGCAGCAATTCGAGGAACACCTACGGTTCGGCAAGTCAGCCACCGAGGCCGTCCGCCAGCTCACCGCTGGCGAGTAGTTCCAGCTCCCAGCGCACAAGGTCGAGCGCCGCTCGCGGTAACTCGACGGTGCGTGCATGGGATGCGATGCCGGCGTTCATCTCTCAGCCCCGCATCGCGTACGTTACCGCTACGCGCGGAAGAGAGGACAAGCGATGGATGTCGATGTTGCCGACGGCGTGACGACGGTCCGATTCAACAATCCGCCGGTGAATGCCTCCGATCTCGCATTCCTCGAAGACGTCATCGCGACGATGCGCGGTCTCGACGGCCCGGTCGTGCTCACCGGAGCAGGCAAATGCTTCTCCGCCGGGGTCGACCTACAGGCGCTCATCGACGGCGGCGTCGACTACACCGAACGGTTCCTCACCGCGCTGTCGGCTGCGTTTCTCGCCGTGTTCGATCACCCCGCACCGGTCGTCGCGGCGGTAAACGGTCATGCCATCGCCGGCGGGTGTGTGTTCGCGATGTGCGCCGACGTGCGGCTGATGTCGGCGGGCACCATCGGCCTGTCCGAATTGGCCGTCGGGGTGCCGTTTCCAGTGGCTCCGCTCGAGATCTGCCGCTACGCGATGGGCGCCGCGGTGACCCGCGCGGCACTACAGGCCGCGACGATCGCCGCGGAGTCGGCGTTGGCGCGTGGCTGGATCGACGAGGTCGTCGGGCCCGCCGATCTGGTCGACCGGGCCAGGTCGATCGCGCGCGAGATGGGCGGGCACTCACCGAGCGCGTTCGCGGCGACCAAACAGCAACTGCATCGACCGACGCACGCGGCAATCGACGCGGGCGCGGATATCGACGCGACGGCGCGGGCCAGTTGGACGTCGGACGAGACACGCGCCCGCATCATCGCGTTCGTCGAGTCGCTGGCACGCCGTTAGGTAATTGCGCGACAGCTGATTTCCATGCTGTCGTCGTCTCTGGCGAGGAAGTTGACGCTCACATAGCCATTGCCGGGACCACGTAATCGAAGAAGTTCCCGGCAAAGACCCTGGTCGAAGTCCGTGCTGGCCCCAGTTCTCGCTGCCCTGTGTCCCCAACGCGATGATTTAGAGATGAAGGCCCCGGAAACCGGGTGTAATTGCCGGGTCGGCATGCGGAATTGCGCTCCGGGCCAGCCGATGCGCGGCCTCACCCTGTTTTCCGACCCGGTTTGTCGGATTGAAGTTAGGCTTTGAGTCCTGCGACTGAGATCAGGTGGCGTTTGCGAACATGGCGGGGCATCCACCGTCGGGCACGGTGACGTTTCTTCTTACCGACCTTGAAGGGTCCACGCGCTGGTGGGAGCAGGATCCCAAGGCGATGAAGGCCGCGATGGTGCGCCACGACGAGCTGCTCGAGAAAACGATCGCGGCCCATAACGGCTTCGTGTTCGCGCGCATGGGGGACGGGATTGCCGCCCACCGAAGTCGACTACCAGCTCAACGACTCGTCGGCGCGCGCTCGAAGCTCACCGACCAGGGCTGGCAGCTGAGCGCCGAGGCGTCCGAGCGGATCCGGGTCGCCGGAGACGCGGCCGAGGGCCCCCGCGCGTTCGCCGAGAAACGACCCGCGATTTGGAAAGGACGATGAGCAGCGCCATGACCGAAACAGAAACGACCGAGACGTTCCCGACGCTGGACAGCGATCTCTACGGCTATGAGGAGCTGATCCCCGACCGCGACAGGGATCTGGTGCTGGGCGTGCGTGACTTCATGCAGCGAGAGGTCCGCCCCATCGCCAACGACCACTGGGCGTCATCGGAGTTTCCGCATCAGCTCGTCCCGAAGCTCGCGGAGCTGAGCATCGTGGGGGTCAGCTACGGGCTGGCCGGCAGACCGGCGACCAGCCGGCTGGTCACCGGGTTCATCTCGCTGGAGATGAGCCGCGTCGACACCTCGATAGCCACCTTCTTCGGCGTACACAGCGGGCTTGCGCTGGGCAGCATCGTGGCCTGCGCCTCGCAAGAGCAGAAGGAGCGCTGGCTGCCCGACATGGTGGCGATGCGCAAGATCGGCGCCTTCGCGCTCACCGAGCGCGACGGCGGCTCCGACGTCGCCAGGAACATCGGGACAACCGCCCGCCGCGAGGGCGACACCTGGGTGCTCAACGGCGCGAAGCGCTGGATCGGCAACGGCACCTTCGCCGACCTCGTCGTCGTCTGGGCGCGCGACGAGGCCGATAACCAGGTCAAGGGCTTCGTCGTCGAGAAGGGCACGCCCGGCTTCACCGCGGAGAAGATGGCTGGCAAGCTCACCCTGCGGATCGTGCAGAACGCCGACCTGACCTTCGCCGACTGCCGGGTGCCGGAGGTGAACCGGCTGCAGCACGCCAACTCCTTCAAGGACACCAGCCGCGTGCTGCAGCTTACCCGGGGCGGGGTGGCCTGGAGTTCGGTGGGCTGCATGATGGGCGCCTACGAAGTCGCGCTCGCCTACGCCAAACAGCGCAAACAGTTCGGCAAGCCGATAGCCAAGTTCCAACTGATCCAGGAACACCTGGTCACCATGATCGGCGACATCACGGCGTCGCTGGGTGTCGCGGTGCGCGCTGCCCAGTTAATGGACGAGGGACGGTGCACCGACGAGCAGGCGGCGCTGGCCAAACTGTTCTGCACCGTGCGAATGCGCGAGGCGGTGGCCCGCGGCCGCGAACTGATGGGCGGAAACGGGATGCTGCTGGAGTACGACATGCCGCGCTTCTGGAACGACGCGGAGGCGCTGTACTCCTACGAGGGCACCCGCGAGATCAACACGTTGATCGTGGGCCGGGGCATCACCGGCCACGGTGCGTTCGTCTGAGAAAGCAGGAACCGACATGACGGCACCACTGGATGGAGTCCGCGTCGTGGAGATGGGCGGCTGGATGGCCGCGCCGGGGGCGGGGGCAATGATGGCTGACTTGGGCGCAGACGTGATCAAGGTCGAGCCGTTGCGCGGTGACGCGATGCGCGGAGCGACCCGTATGCCGGAGGGCGACGGCGTACGGCGCATCGACGCCAACTTCCTGCACGACAACCGCGGGAAACGCGGCATCGCGGTGGCGGTCAACAAGCCAGCCGGCGCCGACCTGGTGCGCAGGCTGGTCGCGGGGGCGGACGTGTTCCTGTGCAACCTGCTGCCGCGCCGGCAAGTGAAATACGGCCTGGACAGCGGGTCGTTGCTCGCCGTGAACCCGAGGCTAGTGCACGCGACCCTGACCGGTTACGGCGTCACCGGCCCGGACGTCGACCGGCCGGGGTATGACATTACCGCCTACTTCGGTCGCGGCGGGCTCATCCACACGATGACGGAGCCGGGCGGCTTTGCCCCCCGACTGCGTCCCGCCGCGGGCGATCATCCCGCGTCGCTGGCACTGTTGTCCGCCGTGTTGGCGGCGCTGCGGCTGGCCGAGCAAACCGGCTCGGGTCGAGTCGTCGACGTGAGTCTCCTGGCGACCGCCGCCTGGACCATGGCAAGCGACCTGGCGCCCACCCTGGTCGACGGACAGAACCCGGCGGCGGGGGGTCGGCGCACGCGCCCACACGCCCTGCACGGCGCGTTCAAGACCGCCGACGATCGCTGGGTGCTGCTGTTCATGCCGGAGCCGCACTGGTGGTCGCTGTTCTGCGAAGCGGTCGGGCGACCGCTGTGGGTGACCGACGCGCGGTTCGCCACCTTCGAGGCCCGCAAGCAGTACATGACTGAGCTGACCGCGGAGATGGATGAGTTGTTCGCTGAGCGGACGCTGTCGCAGTGGGCCCAACTCCTGGACGCCCACGGCTTCATCTGGGGCCCGGGCGCGACGGTGGCCGAGTTCGCATCCGACCCGCAGGCCGAGCAGATCGGGCTGTTCCCGACTGTGGAGACGCCGGTAGGTCCCATCCGCACGATCAGAGCGCCGTTGTCGATCGGCGGTGCCGACGTGCGGCCACGGGGTCCTGCCCCCGAGCTCGGCCAGCACACCGCGGAGGTGCTCACCGAACTCGGCCTGTCCGCCGACGAGCTGTCCGCACTGGCCGCCGACGAAGTGATCGGCCAGACGCGGTGACTGGCAAGGGATCACACCGCCCGCAGAGGAGGTAATGGTGTTCCGGGAATTGCTGGCGCTGGGTGTCCGGAAGGCGACGATCTACCGGGTGAGTATCGCCGACGGCGCCGTTGAGACGCTGATCGACCAGACGGGGTCGTCTCCCGACGGCGTCGTGGTGGAGGACGGTGTCGTCTACTGGACGACGATGGGCAAACCCACCCAGGATCCCTCCCTCGGGACCGGGGAGAAGAGCCGCGACTACTCGCACCGCAACGGCGGTCTGCACGCCGTGGCGCTGGACGGGACCGGGCGGCGGGACGTGCTCCCCGACGGGGTGATCACCACCGGCAAGCAGCTGGCCTCCGACGGTGCCGGCACGCTGTACTGGGGCGACCGGGAGGGCTGCCGAGTCAGTCGGGTACGCGTCGACGGGACCGGCCTGACCGACCTCGTGATCAACACCCCGGGACGGCGACTGGACGGAGAATGCGTGGGCGTGGCAGTCGACCCCGCCCGCGGACACCTGTACTGGACGCAGAAGGGGTCCCCGAAGAGCGGCACGGGCCGGATCTTCCGGGCAGGTCTTGAGATCCCACCGGGCGAGGCAGCCGAGCAGCGGTCAGATATTGAGGTGCTGTGGGACTCGCTGCCCGAGCCGATCGACCTGGACGTCGTGGGCGACTGGCTGTACTGGACCGACCGTGGCGGTCCGCCGTCCGGCAACACCCTCAACCGCGCGCTGATCCCGCCTCCCGGCGCGCAGGGCGGCGAACCGGAGATCCTCGCCGACGGCTTCCGTGAGGCGATCGGGCTGGCGGTGGATGACGAGGCGGGTTACGTGTACATCTCGGATCTGGGCGGCGAGATTCGAGCCGTGCCGGTCCCCGGTGGGCCGGCCGCCCGGGAGGCACCGCGGGTAATCGTCGCACTATCGGGGCCGGTAACCGGGCTAGCGGGGATTCGCGACGCTGGCTGAAACCGAACAGCCGCCTATTAGGGGCGACCTCCAACAACGCATCTCAGAATGGCTGGACCGTGATCCCGACAGCGTGTGATATCGGCGAAACGGGAACTGCGTCACCCGAGCGCGGCATCTCAGCCAAGAGCCATCGACTACACGAAACCAGAATAGGGGCATAGTGGCATGAGCACGAAACCATCGCGGGCAATTGCGATCATCGGCGCCGGGGTCATCGGATTGTCGTGGGCGCGGCTGGCTCGCGACCACGGTTGGCGCGTGGCGATCACCGACCCCAGTCCCAAGCTCGGCGAATGGGTTGAGGCGGAATTCGGATCCGACGACCCATTAGTCACGTGGAGTGCCGACCAAAACGCTGTTGTCGACGGCGTCGACTTGGTGCAGGAAAACGGTCCGGAACGGCTAACCATCAAGCAGCAAATCTTCGCTGAGTTGGTCAACGCAGCGCCCGCCGACGCGGTCCTGGCGACCTCGAGCTCTTCGATCGGCGCCTCGCTGATCGCCGCCGACCTCGACAATGCCGGGCGCATCATCGTCGGGCACCCCTTCAACCCGCCTGCACTGATGCCCCTTGTTGAGGTCGTACCGGGAGCGAAGACTAGCGCGGAGACCGTCGAACGCGCGCTGAGCCTGTACCGCGAACTCCACCGTGCGCCGGTGGTTATACGTCAAGAATTGCCCGGGTTCGTCGCTAACCGCCTGCAGATGGCGCTGTCGCGGGAAGCCCGGTATCTGGTGCAAACCGGAGTTGTCGGGGTAGCGGATTTCGATACCATCCTGCAGAACTCCCTGGGCCTTCGGTGGGCCACCATCGGCCTGTTCGAAGGGAACGTCCTAGGTGGCGGACCCGGTGGCGCCCGCCACCTCTTCGCCGGAGTGGGCGCGCAAACCGGCCAGATAGAACTGGGAACCCCGTCGACGGACCCCGCAGTGGTGGCGAAGATGGTCGACGACATCGAGGCCGTCTACGGTGTCGGCGAAGAGGTCTACCAGCAGCTGGCCGCTAGGCGGGACCGACGCACCAAGGCCGTTCTTAAGGCCCTCAAGGACACTCCGTGACCGGCCTAAACCGCTATGACACGGCGAACCGTGGCCGCTGAGTTGGGTAGAACGACCCGAAAACCCGTACAAGATCGGCCAACCGCATTACCGGGGGCACGCCCCCGTGGGGGCGGGTGCCGGCGGGCACCCACCCGAGCGTGCACACGCGGGCGAGGGGGCACCCCCTGGGGTGCCCTTCGCCTCATCGGCGCGAGTGCCGCGGGCCGTCTTGTCCGATGCCGTAGCCGGCGAACTCCTCGGGACGCGAACCCAATCCAACACCGAGAGTGAATCTTCCGTTCGAGACGACGTCGAGGACGGCGCCGTCTTCGGCCACCCGCGCGGCACAATAAGAGCGGCAGTGTGGCGATGCTGGTGTGTAGCCGCATGGACTTCGTGCGAGCCGCGACCGCGGTCGCGATCAGTGGCGACGGCAGGTAGTCGTCATCGGTGAAGTGATGCTCGAGGAGATGCGCGTCCCCGAAGCCCAACGACTCCGACCACACAAGGTGATCAAGCGTGTCGCTGTACACATCCGATGCGGCACGAGACCCATTCGGCGGGTTGCGGAAGTCCGCGATCAAGCCGAAGCGCATGATGAGTGCCTTTCTGGGTTATTTGGCGGTTCGGATTCGGCGCAGGTCGTCGAGCATTGGTGCTCGCCCCGCTAGGTCGGTATGAGGCGGCGCTGCGAGGCCGTCGAGGTAGACCTGCAAGCTGCGCGCGATGAATCGGTCCGCGGCGATACCCGGGTAGGGGTGTGTCAGCTGCACCAGTGCCATCAGCACGTCGGCGAACGTCACGTCGGCACGCAGCTGGCCGACGCGCTGCGCCCGGTCCAAGTGCCTCGCCCGCCTCGACCAACCGCTGTTTTCCGCCGGCTCAGGAACGCAGCAGCGCCCGGCTGACCGCGCTACACAGCCACCGTTCGGCCTCGGCGTAGGACCAGCCGTTGTCATCGACAAGGGTGAAGAATCCGTGGTACCCGAGGTAGAACCACAGGATGTCGGTGGCCTCGTTGGCATCCATGCCGTCACGCAAGGCGCCCAGATCGGCCAGGCGCTGGGCCACGAATGCATCGAATCCGCGGTAGCGGGCAGTGGCTAGGGCCAGGCCTTTCGCGGCGGACTCGTCGTGGGGGGCGGCGGCGATCACCACGCGCATGATGTCGCCGTAGTCTTCGCGCATTCGGCTGGTCAGTCCCGCGAGGTAACGCAGCATTTCCGTTGCGTCGTCGAGGTTTTCGATCCGCTCCCGAGCCTCGGCAACCACTGGCGCAATCGACCACTCGTCGATCAGTGTGCGCAACAGTCCCTGCTTGCCGCCGTTCACTGCGTACACCGTGGCCGGAGAAACCCGCGCGGCGGTCGCGATCTCGTTCACCGTCGTCGCGTAGTAGCCCTTCTCCCGGAAGAGCCGCCGGGCCGCATCCACCGCAGCACGCCGGGTCGCCTCCGCGTACTCCGCGCGCCGGCTGAGGTTCTTGCCCGCCGCCTTGGCGCTCTCGCCCACGTCACCGCCCCATCTGAACTCTAGAGTTGCACTCCAGCGAGTGTAGCAATACTATTCTGGAGTCTTGCTCTATTCACGCTAGTAAGACTCCAGAATGCGATGGCACCCACGAGAGAAGGGAAACGATGACGACAGATACGTCGGCGGTATCCGCGGTGGCGGCGGAGCTGCACGATCACTTACCCGAGCAGCGGATACTGTCCGGTCTTGCCTACGAGCGGAGCCGCCGCATCTGGAACGGCGCGGTCGGCCATGCGCCGGCGCTGATCGTGCGTCCGGAAACCGCGGGGGAGGTGCAGACCGCGGTCGCCGCGGCTCGCCGCCATGGGTTGCCGCTGTCTGTTCGTGGGGGTGGCCACGATTGGGCCGGTCGCTCGCTGCGAGACGGCGGACTGGTCATCGATCTCTCCCAAATGCGCCAGGTCGCCGTCGACTCGCGTGAGCGGATCGCAACGGTGCAGGGCGGTGCGACCGCGGGCGACGTCGTCGTTGCCGCACAACCTCACGGGCTTGCTGCCGCTACCGGCACCACCGGTGGCGTCGGAATGGCCGGTCTGACACTGGGCGGCGGCTACGGCCCCCTCAACGGGCGTTTCGGTCTCGCGGTGGACAATCTGCTCGGCGCCGAGGTGGTGCTGGCCGACGGTCGCCGCGTCACGGCCAAACCCGACCGCGAGCCTGACCTGTTCTGGGCACTGCGCGGTGGAGGGGGAAACTTCGGCGTCGTGACCTCGATGCGTGTTCGGCTGCATCCCGTTTCCGATGTCCTCGCCGGGTTCATCGTCTATCCGTGGGCACAGGCCACGGATGTGTGGAAACAGCTGAACGTGATCCTCGCCGACGGACCCGACGAGATGACAGTCCAAACGGGAATCCTGCCCGGCCCTGACGGCACTCCCGCCGTATTTCTGTCACCTGTGTGGAGCGGAGACTTGACACGGGGCGGCAGCGTTATCGACGAGCTGCTGCGGCTGGGCACACCACTGGATTCGCAAGTGGCTGCGATGAGCTACGCCGACATGCTCAGCCTGTTCGACGCCCAAATCGTCACCGGCCGTCACTATGCGCTGCGCACCCGCACCGTGGCGAAATACACGCCCGAGGTTATCGCGGCTCTCGTCGAGGCCGGCGAATCCCAAACCTCAGTACTCTCAGGGATTTTCATTCACCACTTCCATGGGGCCGCCAGCCGTATACCGATCGACGCGACCGCGTTCGGCATTCGCCGAGCCCACTACGTAGTCGAGATCCTCGCGGCATGGCAGCCCGATCAGGACGGCACCCGACACCGACGGTGGGCCAATACGGTCGCGGCCAACCTAGCCGAGCACGCGCTACCCGGCGGTTACGCCAATCTCCTCGGACCCGACGACCACGAACAGATCGCACACGCCTACGGCGGCAACGCCACCCTGTTACGGGCGGCCAAGAAACACCTGGATCCGGATGGTGTCTTCTCCGCGATACCGCTACCGCCTGAATCCGGTGTCTGATGTGCCGCCGATGACCAACGCGGTGGAGGGGATTGCCGCCGCACCCGCGCGGGGCGGTTCGCGGCCGGGTCGCACCTGTGTTGATGTCATCAACACCTGTTGCGTCTCCGCAGGTAGTTTCGCGTTGTTTCGCGTCGTTTCGCGTCGTCAAGTTCGGCGTTTCCGCAGGTCAGCGCGATTTTGGTAGCGCGCTCGATTCCCGGCAGCTCCACTGAGAAGATGCAATCAGAGGCGCAAGTGTCGGGAATGCTGACCAAACTGGGAGCCTGAACCGTGGCCTATGGCCTATGGCGACGGACCCGCCAACGAATCGCTCCGCGACGCCTGGAACCGCTTCTGCGGCGCAGGATCGGTGCGCCAGGATTGGCCGTCTCCGCACCCCGGGCCAGCCTAGCGAAGACGAAACCCGTTCTCCGCCAGCGCTCATCGTCAACATGTTCGTAGGTGGCACGGAAAATTTCATCGCATAGCGACCACCAATGCCCGCAGGAATCCTCACTCGGCGAAGCCGCGCAGCTGCGTGGCTGCAGCCGGTGGAGTAATGCGGCCACCGCGACGCTGTCTGGCATGGGTCAGCACTCCCAGGGGCCCTAAGACACTGAAAGCCGGCAGGAACCCAGAGGTGGTAAGCCAGCAGGATTGGGCACGCCGATGTTGGGTTTTTCATACAGACCAATGCCGATGTA
>DATIOT010000522.1:0-1721 GCA_035472875.1 Mycobacterium sp. | reverse complement strand
CACGCTGCGGTTCGGCCGCCCCGATTCGGCCTTCACGCCCAACCCGGCCCCGGCCAGCGCGCCGGCCCGCGACCGCGGTCGGGCCTGGTACCGCGGGGACGGGCACCTGCACACCGTGCATTCCGACGGCCGGCGCACACCGGCCGAGCTGGCCGCGGCCGCTCGTGCCGCCGGGCTCGACTTCATCGTGTCGACCGAGCACAACACGCCGAGCGCGTCGCTGCAGTGGGGCGAGCATGCCGGAGCCGACCTGCTGATTGTCAACGGCGAGGAGGTCACCACCCGCTCCGGACACTGGCCGGCGTGGAACCTTCCGGTGGGCAAGTGGATCGACTGGCGCTACCGGGCGCAGGACCGCCACGAGCTGCGCCGGTTCGTCAACGAGGTGCACCGGGCCGGCGGACTTGTGGTCGCCGCGCATCCGTTCGCGTCGTGCTTCGGCTGCTCGTGGGAGTACGGCTACGAGCGGGCCGACCTGGTTGAGGTGTGGAACGGACCGTGGACGCTCGACGACGAGGCGGCGGTGATGAGCTGGCACGGGATGCTGCGCGCCGGCACCTGGGTACCGGCCGTCGGCAACAGTGACGCGCATAATCCCGACCATGTGGTCGGCCTGCCGCACAATGTGGTGCTCGCCGAGGGACTCACCCCGCGCAGGCTGATGGACGGGTTCAAGGCCGGGCGGAACTGGATCGCGGAGTCCGCGCAGGTGCAGGTGACGTTCGGGGCGACGGACGGGGTGCGCATGGCCGGCATGGGCGAGGCGCTGACCACGGGGACCGGCACACCGGTGACCATCGAGCTGACCGTCTCGGGCGCGCCGGGAACCTCGGTGCGACTGCTCGACCAGAGCGGTCCACAGTGGATTCAGCCGGTGGACGTGACAGGCTCGGCGACGGTCAGGTGGACCACGCAGACGCGCTACTCCCGCTGGGTGCGCGCCGAATTGCGCCGGCCGGTCGCGACCGCCACCACCCCGGACTCTATGGTGGCACTTACCAACCCGGTGTTCCTCTCCTCACGCTGAGGGCGCACGGTGGCCCTGCGGAACCTGCTCAGGGCCGGATGTAAGGCGGCTAACGAACGAAGGCTATTTCGAGCATCTGAACTGACAGTTTGCAGCATGATTAAATAGCTCATTAAGCAGCTGTCGGGAGAACAGGGGACAGCCCAGCCACTGGGCCAGATTTAGGCCGCTCGGGGCGCCGCACCATGTCACAACTGCCGAACATCTGCTTACACCGATTGGATGGCTGCAGAACAAACTGCCGCAACCGTCGCCGCCGGCCCAACTGCCGTTGCCGCCGTTGCCGCCGTTGCCGCCGTTGCCCCCATTGCCCCCATTGCCGCCGTTGCCGCCGTTGCCGAAGAAGGCGCTTCCACCGTTGCCCCCATTGCCACCGTTGCCGCCGTTGCCGCCGTCGGTGGAGGCGAGGGCAGTACCCCCGGCCGCCAGTACCAAACCGGTCGCCAGGACGGTAGAGGAGACGAAAACGCCGAGCCGCCGCATGATGTTGCCATCCATGAAGAACCTCCGTAGTCGGATCCCGCGTTACCCAATTTGGACGCGTCAGATCGATTCGCAAGCTCAGGCCCGACGCCAATCACAAACCTTTCTCGAACGACTTCATGCATCGGAAGTCCACGGCGTAGGTTGAGCCAGTTGCGGTGGACATCGGTCCCTGTACGGCGATGTAACTAAGGCGACGCGATACTACCCG
>DATIOT010000521.1:0-7171 GCA_035472875.1 Mycobacterium sp. | reverse complement strand
TGGAACCGCCGCGAGAAGTCAAGCAGGAAGCGAGGTGAGGCACCGGTGAACGAATAGATGGTCTGGTTGGCGTCGCCGACGACCGTCAGGTCGTCTCGGTCGCCCAGCCAGGCGGAAAGCACCCGCTGCTGTAGCGGGGTGACGTCCTGGTACTCGTCGACCACAAAACACCGGTAGCGATCCCGGAACTCCTCTGCGTCCGCGACGTCGTTTTCGATGGCGGCCGCGGTGTGCAGCAGCAGGTCATCGAAGTCGAGCAGCGTCACCATTTCGTCGCGGGCTTTGAGGGCCTCGTATGCGGAGTAGACGGCTGCGACTTGCGCTGCGTCCAACGGGGTGTCTCGGCCGGCGGCGACCACGGCGGTCGCGTACTCTTCGGGGCCGATCAGCGACGCCTTGGCCCACTCGATCTCGCCGGCCAGGTCGCGCACGTCATCGGTGCTGACATTCAGCCTGGTGCGGCTGGCCGCCCGGGCCACGATGGCGAACTTGCTGTCCAGCAGCTGCCAGCCGGTGCCACCGACCACCCGCGGCCAGAAATACCGCAGCTGACGATGCGCCGCCGCGTGAAAGGTCAGGGCCTGCACTGCGCCGACGCCGGAACTGGTCTGCGCGGCGGCGTCGAGGGTGCGCAACCTGGAGCGCATCTCCCCAGCCGCACGCTGGGTGAAGGTGACCGCCAGCACTTGCCCGGCGGCGACATGGCCACTGGCGACGAGTTGGGCGATCCGGTGCGTGATGGTGCGGGTCTTGCCTGTTCCGGCTCCCGCAAGCACACAGACCGGTCCACGAGGTGCATGCACGGCTTCGCGCTGCTCGTCGTCCAGCCCGTCGGTCAATGCGTCAGCGACCATCGGCATGGGGTCCATCTTGGCAGCGGTGACCGACAAACCCGGTGCATCGCCACGCCCCAACTGCCCGGTTCATCCCTGGCCTGCCATACGGAATGCATCGTCGCCGGGCTACGTTTAACGGGCTATGACCAGTGCTGCGGTTACCGTTTACACGACGTCATGGTGTGGCTTTTGCCATCGGCTCATGACGGTGCTCAAGTCCAACGGAATCCCCTACGACGCGGTCGACATCGAATACGACCCGGCGGCCGCCGAATTCGTCAGCTCGGTCAATGGCGGCAACCGCACGGTGCCAACAGTGAAGTTCGCCGACGGGTCGACGCTGACCAACCCGAGCGCAGCCGAGGTGAAAGCCAAGCTGGCCGAGGTCGCCGGCTAAGCCGGTCAAGCTCGGCGCGGGCGCTCAACCTAACTTCAGTCGATCGCCGCCCAGGATTCGATGATCACACGCGCGATCGAAATCGACCCGGGCAGTAGCAGTTTCGACTCCGACGAGCTGGTCCAATCGCCGGCTTCGAGCGCGGTGCGCACCTCATCACGGGTGAACCACGCCGCCTCGGCGATCTCACCGTCGTTGAACGAAAAGTCCTCATCCGGGTCTCCAATGGCATGGAAGCCGACCATGAGCGAACGCGGAAACGGCCACGGCTGACTGCCCAGGTAGCGCACGTCGCGCACGTTCAGCCCGATTTCCTCTCGGACCTCCCGCGCGACACAGACTTCGAAAGACTCACCGGCCTCGACGAATCCGGCCAGCAGCGAGAACATCCGTTCGGGCCACACCGCCTGGCGAGCCAGCACCGCGCGGTCGCCGCCGTCGTGGACCAGACAGATCACCGCCGGATCGATACGCGGGAACTCTTCGTGACCAGTGACCGGGTTGACTCGTGACCAACCCGCCCTTGCCGACTTGGTCGGGGAGCCGTCCACCGGGCTGAACCGAGCGCTGTCATGCCAATTCAGTAGCGCGATGGCCGACGACACCAGCTGGCTGCTGGTGTCGTCGAAGATGGGGCCGAGACTGCGGAGGTTCACCACCTCGGCTTGCACGTCGGGGTCTTCGGGCGCTTGCAGTGCACCCCGAATGGCCCAGACATGCCGGCCACCCTCGATGCGGCCCAGGAATACCGCCTCGCGCGGGGGCTTGTCAGCCAGCGCAGCCGCGGCGCCAAGCACCACCCGGCCGTTGGCGACCAGCACCTGATTACGCGAATCCACCCGCAGCAGCGCCGCTTCCGCCCACCCCGCGGTGGCCGCGTCGACATCGGTGCGCAGCTGATCGGCGCGGTCGGCGCCGACGCGCGACAGCACGGGAACACTCCGCAGCTGCAAGTCCACGTAAGCCTCCTGGCGGCGACCCGCCGCTAGTGTCCCGCATTTCGGATGTAAAGCAGCCGGTCGCTGGCCTCGATGGCGTCCGCTTCGGGTGCACCGATGCGCAGAAGGTGGCCGCCACGCACCACACCGAGCACGATGTCGCGCAGATGCCGCGGGGATCCGCCGACTTCGGTCTGTTCCACCTCGCGTTCTGCGATTGCCAGCCCGGCGTCCGGAGTCAGCAGATCCTCGATCATCTCCACGACGCTGGGCGTGGTGGTGGCAAGGCCGAGCAGCCTCCCGGCGGTCTCCGAGGAGACCACCACCGAGTCGGCGCCCGATTGCTGCAACAGGTGTGAATTCTCGGCCTCCCGAATCGAAGCCACGATCTTGGCCTTGGGCGCAATCTCTCGCGCCGTCAAGGTAACCAGGACGGCGGTGTCGTCGCGGCCGGTGGCAACGATGATCGATGACGCGTGCTGGGCCCCGGCCAACCGCAGGACATCGGATTTGGTGGCGTCACCGTGCACAGTGACCAGGCCGGCGGTCGCGGCGTGCTCGAGCGCGCTTCGATCGGTGTCGACGACGACGACCTCGCCCTGGGCAGCCTCATCACTAACCATGGCGGCGACTGCCGTTTTGCCCTTGGTGCCGTAGCCGATCACGATGGTGTGATTGCGCACTTTGTTCCTCCAACGCTGAATCTTCCATGCCTGCCGGGATCGCTCGGAGAGCACCTCGAGCGTCGTGCCGACCAGCACGGCCAGGAATGCGATCCGCAGCGGCGTGAAGATCACGGTGTGGACCAAACGCGCGGCTTCGGTGTACGGGGTGATGTCGCCGTAACCGGTCGTCGACAGCGACACCGCCGCGAAGTAGACGCAGTCCAAAAATGTCGGCGGCTCGCCCCGCACGTCGCGGTAACCATTGCGGTCCAGATAGACGATGACGGCAGCGCCGAACAACACCACCAACGCGATGGCCACCCTGCGCGTGATGACGCGGATGGGGCTGCCATGGTCTTCGGGGATGCGCAGGACGCCGACCAGTAGGTGACCGGGCTGGGCTGTCAGCGTCTCATCGAGACCGCTCAGTCGCCGCAATCTACCCTTGCGCACAGCGGCCCGTCACCGGCCTGACCCCACCGCACGACACACGCACGATTCAAATGTAACCACGATCGCCGGTCCGCAGATAGCTGATCGCATCAGACGGCGACATAGCGCTCGCCGGCGGAGTCGGTCAGCAGCCCAGCCAGCTCGGTGGGCCCAGGGAGCTCGTCGGGGACGACGGTGACACCGGTGCGCACATAGTAGAAGGCAGTACGCACCGAGGATTCCGGGCACCCAGACAAAGCGGCCCACGCCAAACGGTAGACAGCAAGCTGGACAGCGGCCTGCCGCATAGCTTCCGGCCCGTGCGGCGGTTTACCGGTTTTCCAGTCCACTACGGTAATGCCGCCATCGGGGTCGGCGAACACCGCGTCAATCCGGCCGCGCACTAGGGTGTCGCCGATGGGCATCTCGAAAGGCACCTCGACGGCAATGGGTGTACGAGCCGCCCACCGCGATCCGGTAAATGCCGACTGCAACGCGGCCAATTCCTCGTTGTCGCCGACCTCGGAGTCCACCGCACCCGGCAAGTCGCCAAGATCGAACAGCCACTCGGTGCCGTAGAACTGCTGGACCCAGGCGTGAAAGGCATTGCCCAGCAACGCATACGGGTCCGGACGTGCGGGCAACCGATGCACCAGCCGCTGCGTCGCGCCCTCTCGGTCACGCGCCAGGTCCACCAAACCGCTGACCGACAACTGGCTGGGCAAGGTGCGGGCAGGCGGCCGCGCCGAGCGTGCACGCTCGGCCAGTAACGCATCGACGTCGGCGACCCAGCCGTCGATGTCGGCGCTGGCCGCGACCGTGTCGGCCGACATAGACTCAGCCACCAGCGCCGCGCCGCGTTCGACGTTGCCGCGGCGCGCGGCCAACGGATCGGCGGGCCAGATTGCTTCGACAACGTTGTCACGCAGCGGGTTTCGTTCACCATCGGCGGGCGCGGGTGCCCACTGTTCCACTACGCCGCACGGCTCGCCGGCCGCGATGGAACGGTCGATGACGTCCTTGAGTTCGCACAGAAAATCCGACGGGCCCCGCGGTTTGATCCCGGTGGAACCCCAGTGATGGCCAGACACCAGCAGGGTGTCCTCTGCCCGGGTGATGCCCACATACAGCAGTCGGCGCTCCTCGTCGACACGCCGCTGCTCGAGCTGGCGGCGGTGTTCGGAGATCTTGTCCGACAGCTGCTTTCGATTGGTGACATCCGAGGTGTCCAGCACTGGGACACCCAGTGCGCCGGCCGAGGCACGGTCGCCGCGTAACAGCGGCGGCAGCTCGGCGGCGTCGGTAAGCCAGCTGCCCCGCGACGCGGTCGACGGGAATATGCCACCCGACAGGTGCGCCACCGCCACCACTTGCCACTCCAAGCCCTTCGCGGAATGCACCGTGAGCACCTGGACCCGGTCCCGGGCGACCGCCAAGGGGGCGGGCGGCAAGCCGTTCTCCACCACCTCGGCCGCGTCCAGGTAGGCCAACAGACCCGCTACCGATGCCGTCGCCGACACGTCCGTCACGCTGGTCGTGGCGCTTGATTGTTCGGCGTAGCCGGCGACCACCTCGGCGAATGCGTCGAGGTGTTCGGCGCCCGCCCAGCCTGCTGAGACCCCCGCTGCGGCCCGGACTTCGCAGTCGACGCCCAGCACGCGCCGGACCTCGGCGACGAGGTCCGGCAGGGAATGACCGAGGTGGCCGCGCAGGGCGGTCAGTTCGGCGGCAAGCGTGGTGATGCGCTGAAATCCCGCAACCGAATAAGAATCGGCCGGGCCGGGATCACCGATCGCGTCGGCCAGACACGCGGTGTCGGCGTCCAGACCTGCCGCCATAGCGATCGACTCAGGCGAAGCCGCCTCGTCCGAGCGTCCCCCGCCAAGGGCCAGCGCGCGCTGCCACAGCGCGGCGATATCCCGCCCACCGAGACGCCATCGTGGACCGGTCAGCACCCGCATCGCCGCGGCGCCGGCCGTCGGATCAGCGACCAGCCGCAGCATGGCCACGACCTCGGCGACCTCGGGGATGGACAGCAGGCCGGCCAGCCCGACGACCTCGACCGGGATTCCGCGGGCGCGAAGGGCATCGGCAATGGGTGCGGCATCGGCGTTGCGGCGCACCAGCACCGCGGCGGTCGGCGGGTTGACATCGTCAGCGTGGGCTCGCTGGTAATGCCCATACAGATGGTCGGCGATCCACTCGCGCTCGGCCCGCGCGTCGGGAAGCAACGCACAGCGGACGCTGCCGGGCGGAGCGTCAGGGCGCGGACGCAACGCGTGCACCGCAACCGATCGTCGCCGCGCCTCCGCCGATATGGCGTTGGCTACATGCAAGGCGCGCGGCGGGTTGCGCCAGCTGGTCCGCAACTCCAGGACCGGCGCGGGGGTGCCGTCGGAGCAGGGGAAGTCAGTGGTGAACCGCGGCAGGTTGGTCGCCGAGGCACCGCGCCAGCCATAGATCGACTGAATCGGATCGCCGACGGCCGTCAGCGCCAACCCGTCGTCGATGCCACCCCCGAACAGTGACGACAACGCCACACGCTGGGCGTGCCCGGTGTCCTGGTACTCGTCGAGCAGCACCACCCGATAACGGTTCCGTAGATCCTGACCGACCTGTGGGAAGGTTGCGGCCAGCCGTGCCGCGGACGCCATCTGCGTGCCGAAGTCCATGGCCTTCGCAGTGCGCATGCGCTCATGCAGCGCGTCGAGCAATAGCACCAGCTCGGCACGCTCAGTCTGGGTGGCCAGCAGCCGCAGCAGCCACTGGCTGGGGCCGCGGTCACGCTGGTAGGGACCCGCCGGCAGGGCGTGGACCAGCCGTTCCAGCTCTACGTGGGTATCGCGGAGCTGGCGGGTGTCCACCAGGTGCTCAGCGAGCTGGCCCCACAGCCGCAGCACCATCGACGTGACCGCGGCCGGGGTCTTATCGGTGCGCAGGTCGCCGCCATACCCGTTGACCACGTCGAAGGCCAGCTGCCACAGCTCGGTTTCGCTGAGCAACCGGGCGTCGGGCTCGACGGGCAACAACAGGCCGTAGTCACGCAGTAACGAGCCGGCGAAAGCGTGGTAGGTGCTGACCACCGGGGTGCCCACTGGTTCGATGGCCGCCGGGCTGCCCGCGCCCTGGGGAAGCCACCCGCTTGCGGGGGAGCCGATGCCGGCCAACCGGGCCAGCCGGGACCGGACACGTCGTAGCAGCTGGCCGGCGGCCTTGCGGGTGAACGTCAACCCCAGCACCTGGCCGGGCTCGGCGTAGCCATTGGCCACGAGCCACACCACCCGCGCGGCCATCGTCTCGGTTTTGCCGGCGCCGGCCCCCGCGATGACGACCAGCGGGCCCGGCGGCGCGGCAATCACGGCGGCCTGCTCAACGGTGGGCGGGAAAAGCCCTAGCGCACAAGCTAATTCGGTCGGGCTGTACCGTTCCGTTGCCAGCGTCACAGCGCTGACCCGTCGACATGAGCTGGACAGCACGGCCGTATTGGGCAGTTCGCGCATCCGTCATTGCGCCGGGCAATGAACTGCGGCCCGGCGGTCGCATCGGCCGCCTGCCGGACGAGCTCGCGCCATTCGGCGCGGGCGGCCGGCGTCAGTGGATCCTGCTCGCGTTCGGTGACGCCGGCTGCCCCGGTCTTGGCGATGTAGACCAGCCGCGCACCGCCGGGCTCCATACCAGCCGAGCCGGCGGCGATCATGCCTTCGGCCACCGCCAGCTGATACATCGCCAGCTGCGCGTGTTGTTGGGCGTCGTCCTTGCTGACCGGCGTTTTGCCGGTTTTGACGTCGACTATCATCAGCCGGCCGGCGCCGTCGCTTTCCAGCCGGTCGACTCGGCCACGTAGCCGAACTTCGCCGCCGTCATCGCACCGTGCCTGAATTACCCCGTCGACGTCGATCTCGA
>DATIOT010000520.1:0-2535 GCA_035472875.1 Mycobacterium sp. | reverse complement strand
GACGTCCAGGCGGCTTGCGCGTTGACGATCAGGTCCAACGCGGGGTCGCGGTAGACGCACATCAGCGCCGCATCGCTGAGCGGGTCCCCCAGTGTCGAGAGTTCCCAATCCACAACGGCACGCACCCGTGTCGGGTCGTCGGAGTCCAGAATCGTGTTGTCGATCCGGTAGTCGCCGTGCACGATCGAGGTGCGGCTCTGCTGCGGAATGGTTTGGCTCAGACCGGAATGCAGTCGCTCGACATCGGCATCGCGGTGGTCGTCGGGCAGCCGCACCAACTCCCACTGCGAACCCCATCGGCGCACCTGGCGCTCGAGGTAACCGCTGGGCTTGCCGAAATCGCCTAGCCCCACGGCGTTCGGGTCGACGCTGTGCAAGTCGACGAGCACCCGGATCAATGCGTCAACGCAGCCGTCGATGACGGTGTGGTTGAACGCTTCGAGTTGGGCACGGCGGCGGACCACTTGCCCGGCAACGAATTCAACGATCTGGAACGGCGCGCCCAGCACGGAATCGTCCTCGCAGAGCGCGATCGTGCGCGCCACCGGAACCGGCGTGTCCTGCAGTGCCGCCACCACCTTGTACTCGCGGGACATATCGTGCGCCGACGGTGTCAGCCCGTGCAGCGGTGGACGCCGCACCAGCCAGTTCGTTTTGTCGTCGTAGACCCGGAACGTCAGATTAGAGCGGCCACCGGAGATGAAGTCCGCCCGTAACTCGCCGTCGCGCTCGATGCCGAGCGAACGCAGATACCGGTCCAACGCGGGCAGGTCCAGCCCGTCAAGTCGGTCAGCCGAGGTCACCGAACTTGTTTACCATCGCTGATTGCGCGGCAACAGGTCCCACACGTGTTCGACCGCGTTGACAGTCGCCACCGTCGCCTGGCCGGAGCGTGAGTACAGCAGTCGGGTCACCGATGCGTAGTCCACGGGAAAAGCCAACAGCCGGGCCGTCCCCAGAATCTCGTGCAGTAGCAGGTTGATCACCCCGCCGTGGCTGAACACCGCAACGGTGTCTTCGGGATCGGCCGCGGCGACAAGATCATCCACCGCCGCCAGTACCCGCGCCCGAAAAGCGTCTTCGTCGACCGCGCTGGGCAGATGTCCCTGGGCCAACAGCGCCCACTCCTTGGGGTTTTCCTCACGGATCTGCTCGATGGGGACATACACCGGAAGATCGCGGTCATATTCGGCGAACCGGTCGTCGACCTCGACGGACAGCTCCCGTGCCGCCGCGACCGGTTCGGCGGTCTGGATGGCGCGGCGCTGAGGGCTGCTGACCACCCGGGCGATAGGAAACCTGGCAAGCGCCTCCGGCAGGCGCGCGACCTGCGCCACGCCTTCATCCGACAGGTCCGGGTCGGAACCCTGGCCGTGTTCGCTGCGTAGCGGCAGCGCATGCCGGACCAGAAGCACTTGCATGTTGATGTCCCGTCATCTTGTGGATCCGCCATCGATTCGCTGCGCCAAGCCTCGCACGCGGACGGTGCGGCACTTCCCGGGCGAGCGGAGAATGCTATTCTCTGTGCGGAGAGCGGGGTGTGCGGGACGATGACGACTGCTGGCGAAACCCAACTGGACCCGGGTGTTCTTGGGCGGTGGCTGGATGCGAACGAGTCGCCGGGTAGCGGCGAAGAACCGTTACTGGAACAACTCAAGGGTGGCTCACAGAACACCCTGTACCTGATTCAACGAGGTCCGGAGCGCATGGTGCTCCGGATGCCCGGCGCACGCGCCGACGCGGCCCGCATCGACGGCTTGCTGCGGGAGATCCGGCTGGTACGAGCGCTATCGGGCACCGATGTACCGCATGCGGCACTGATCGCCGCCGACGACACCGGCACGGTGCTGGGCATGCCGTTCTACGTGATGCGGGCGATAGACGGGTGGAGCCCGATGGACGGCGGGTGGCAAGCGCCATTCGACACCGACCTGGAGGCGCGCCGCGGGCTGGCGTTCGAACTCGTCGAAGGCGCCGCCAAGCTGGGCCGGGTGGATTGGCGAGCCCAAGGGCTCGACGGCTTTGGCCGCCCGGAAGGGTTCCACGAACGGCAGGTCGATCGCTGGCTGAAATTTCTCGACGCCTACAAGGTGCGCGATCTGCCCGGCCTGGACGAGGCCGCCACGTGGCTGCGCCGCAACCGGCCCGCGCAGTACAAGCCGGGCATCATGCACGGCGACTACCAGTTCGCCAACGTGATGTTCGCCCATGGGGCGCCGGCTCGACTGGCCGCGATCGTGGACTGGGAGATGACTACGGTCGGCGATCCGTTGCTGGATCTCGCCTGGGCGCTGCTGGGCTACGACGGTGAAAATCCGCGCGCCGACGGGTTCTATTTGGACATGCGGGGCATGCCGACCCGCAGCGAATTGCTCGAGCACTACGAGACCGTCAGTGGGCTTTCCACCGAGAACATCGACTACTACCTGGTGCTGGCCAATTGGAAACTGGGCATCGTGCTGGAGAAGACCTACGCGGCCGGCGTGCGCAACCCTGGAAAGGTTGACGCCAAGATCAGCGAAACCTTCGGGTCCA
>DATIOT010000519.1:0-2289 GCA_035472875.1 Mycobacterium sp. | reverse complement strand
CATGCGCACGTTCGCATATAGGTCATTTGCCTCATCTTTGCGCAGCAAGCCCTAGGCATTATTGACTAGTCCATTTCGGAGCGCATACATGCTGGCGCCGATGCGGTTTGACACCCCGATCTTGGCGTAGGTTCGCTCGACATGGTTGCGAGCCGTCTTCTCGCTGATCACCAACGCCGCCGCGATCTCCTTATTGGACGCACCACGGGCGACCAGGCACAGCACTTCGATCTCCCGGGGAGTAAGTCCGCCCGGACGCAGCTTGGGCCGGTCGGCAGGCTGTCCGGCGGCATGAAGGACCGCCTCGACGGCGACGGGATCGAGCTCGCCGGCGCGCACCCGCTCTCGCAGCCGCCGTGCCGCCGCAGCTGGTGCTAGCTCTTCACGATACGGCCTTGGCTCGCATGCGGATTGGTAACCGACCGCCGCGGCCAGAACGCGGTCGGGCAGGCTTAACGCGGTCCCGGCAAGGCCCCGTGGATATCCGGTGCCGTTCAGGCATTCATGGTGATTGCCGGCGACCTCTGCCAGCCGCGCAAGGCCGCGGACCTGGCTGAGGATCCGCACGGTGAGATAGGGATGCAGCCGAACCCGCTCGAATTCGGCCGCGGTCAACGGCCCTGGCTTGGACCAGATTTGATTCGATACACCGATGCGGCCCAGATCATGAACGTGACCCGCACGTCGCGCCAGCGCCGCCCCGTGAACGTCGACGCCGGCCGCGAGCGCTGCGTCGCCGGCAAGGCGGGCCACCGTGCGTGAATGCCCCAGAGTGAATGGGCACTTCAGATCGACGAAGTCTCCCAACGCAACAAGAAGCGCGTCCAATCCATGTTCATCAAGCCGCTGATGGCGATCCGGCGCCTCACACAACGCCGCCGCCCACGCATCGCCGGGCGGCGGGCCCGTCAAGATCTTGTCGGCATGTTCGACGAACGCGTCGACGACTTTCGGGTCGAACTGGCCACCCCGCCGGCTGCGAGCCATGGCCACGGCACCCTCGGTGCCGTACGCACGGTGGTGGACCTCGACCATGTCGGCGAGCTGGGCAACCCGCATCTGTATCGGAATTTCGTCACCGTGCACGCCGGCGGGCAGACCGCCACCGTCGTACCGCTCGAAAGCGAACGCGAGCGCCGCTTGCACGTCGGGGCCCAGACCGATTCGATCGGCCAGCAGCGCCGCGGAGGTGCAATGCGAATGAATCAACCGGGACAGCTGGCCGCGTGCATTGAGCACAAGCGTTGCCATGATCGTCAGCCGGTGCGTCAACGGCTGACCGCGACCGACATT
Source organism: Mycobacterium sp. (assembly GCA_035472875.1). Lineage (GTDB taxonomy): Bacteria > Actinomycetota > Actinomycetes > Mycobacteriales > Mycobacteriaceae > Mycobacterium. The sequence goes on along the minus strand of DATIOT010000519.1, from coordinate 996 downwards.
GCTCATCAGGAATCGCAAATACGGCAGCCCTGACCAGTCGACCATGTAGGAGTCGTGGCGTACAGCGATGTCGTCGCCGAACCATCGCGCGTATTCGTGAGAGTCGGCATGACAACCGATCCACATGATCAACGTCGTGTAGTAAACGCAATCCCGTTGTGCACGCGTGAGCCCGAGTCGATCCGCGAGCCGGGTCGCGATCATCGCGGCGCGAAGCATGTGCTCGGCGGGCTGGCCCAAGCCGAGGTCAATTGCCACTGACAGCGCCGCCAGAAGCTCCGCACGACTCGGTGGTTCGGTCGCTGATGGCTCTGCCCCGGCTGGTCGCGACGCCATCGGCTCATTGTCCCCTTCGGTCCGGTCAACGTCAGCCGATCGAGATAGTGCGCCCGACGGCATGGTGGCGGATCGGGTCGAAACTCTCGAGATGGCCACCGCCGACTACGAAAATTCCGCGCTGCGGAGCGCGGAAGTCGCCCAGGCGAGCCTGAGGACGCAGCGGTCCAACCGGGCCGAGATCCTCGCCGCGCAACACGGCGCGCGCGCGGGTGACCGCCCAGAATCGCGTTAGGGCGATCATGAACCGCTGGCCGTTCGGTGCAGTGCCGGATAGCCGGACCTGTCCAGCTCCCATCATCGATCCAGCGGCCCGGCCGACAGCGCCGAGGGTTAATCGATTGGTCCATGCCCGAGCGGGCAACCGGGGCGCGATCCTGCTCATCAACCGCGTCGACGGGACGGCCCCGATATCGAGGTGCCACTCGAGCAGACCGGCGATTCCGATAAACAGCGACCACGGGGTGACCCATGCGACGTCGATGTCGCACTGGACCGCGTCGTTAGATGTAACCGAGCTGAAGTACCGGGCACAACTGAGCTGACCCGGCGTGGTCGCGTAAAACGTCCACACGCCGGCCGGATCGCGGTGCCACACCGAGCGGTAGCCGGGCGCGAACGAAGCCGCAGGTATGCATCGCAAAGCGAGGTAGCGCCCGC
>DATIOT010000518.1:0-3191 GCA_035472875.1 Mycobacterium sp. | reverse complement strand
AGAAGGGTGATCGGGTGGCGATGTTTTATCCGTCGGCCAATCGTGACGAGACCCAGTTCGCCGACCCCGACCGTTTCGACATCAGCCGCAAGCCGAACCCCCACGTGGCGTTCGGCGGCGGCGGAACGCATTTCTGCCTCGGCGCCAACCTGGCCCGGGTGGAGGCAGCCGCCCTCGTGCCCGAGGTGCTGTCCCGGATGAAGAATCTGGAGCTGGCGGGTCCGTTCGAGCGCATGCCGTCGACATTGACAACGGCATTCACTCCATGCCTGTCCGGTTCACTCCTTCGGTCAAGTCACGCACTTGCGCGTAACGTTCCAGTACCTCGGGCACCGGATCCGCGATGTACTCGGTGGTCGCCGGCGGTTTCCATGCGGGTGGTCGTGGCGATCCGCTCAACGCCCACGCCGCCTGCCGGGCCGCGCCCAAGGCGACGTACTCCGCAGGGGTGGGCACCAGGAAGGGCAATCCGAACACCGTGGGTGCTATCTCGCGGACCGCCCGTGACCGGGCGCCGCCGCCGACCAGCAGTATCCGGTGCGTACTGAAGCCGTGCGCGGTCAGATGCGCTAGGCAATCAGCCAGCAAGCACAGCAGCCCTTCCACCGCGGCCCTGGCCAGGTTGGCCGGCGTCGAATTTGCTACCCGTAGGCCGTGTAACGCGCCAGTTGCGTTGGGGCGGTTGGGAGTCCGCTCACCTTCCATGTAGGGCACCAGGACCAGGCCTTCGCTGCCTGGCGGCGCCGAAAGCGCCAGCCGGGACAGCTCGTCGTGGTCGACCCGAAGCATTCGGGCGGCCGCGTCGAGCACCCGCGCGCTGTTGAGCGTGCACACCAGCGGAAGGTATCGTCCGGTGCCGTCGGCGAAATCTGCCACGACCCCGTCCTCATCGACGACGGGGTCGGCGGCGACAGCGGTCACGACCCCTGAGGTCCCGATCGAGACGATCACATCGCCTTCTTCGGCGCCGAGGCCGAGCGCAGCGGCGGCGTTGTCGCCGAGGCCCGCGCCGAATGTCCGCCCGCCGCCGGTGGTCCGCTCCGACGGGCCGAGCACGGTCGGCAACCCGGGGCGTCGACCACGCATGCCCAGCTCGAGGAGATCGAAACGGTAGTTGTCACTCGCGGCGTCGAAGTAACCGGTGCCACTGGCGTCGCTGCGATCGGTGGTCAGCGTCGCGATGTCCGCGTCACCCCGCAACCGCCACGTCAGCCAGTCATGCGGCAGGCAGACAGCCGCCGTGCGATCGGCGTGGCGCGGCTCGTTGTCGGCGAGCCATCGCAGCTTCGCCACCGTTATCGCGGCGAGCGGCATCACACCGACGGCTTCCGCCCAAGCACGCGTTCCGCCGAGCTCGTCGACCAGCGCATGTGCTGCATCGGCCGAACGCAGGTCGTGCCACAGCAGCGCGGGCCGCACCACCTGACCGGCCTCGTCGAGGCACACCATGCCGTGTTGCTGCGCGCCGACCGCGACCGCCTCGACGTCGTCGAAGCCGCCTGCGGCTGCAATCGCCTCCTCTGCGGCGGATTCCCATGCCGCCGGGGCGATTTCGGTGCCATCGGGGTGGGCGGCGCGGCCCTCGCGGACCACTTCGCCGGTGTCGGCATCACACACCAGCACCTTGCAAGACTGTGTGGACGAGTCGATGCCGGCGACCAGAATCACGACTGGTGTCCCTGCAGAAGCGCCTCCAGCGTTGCGCGGGCGCCGTGGCGGTGCAGCGAGTCCAGTGTGCACAGGTACGGCTCGACGAAGCGCGACTCGTCGACGAGATCACCGAAAACGGACCGGTTTTCGAGAAATGCGGTCGGGTTGTTGCGCTGCGAGCGGGCGATCGGAATAAGCGTGTCCGTGAGCCGGTACACCACCTCGATGGGTTGGCCGTTCTCGTCGAGGCCCTCGGCGTAGCGGGCCCAGCTCGCGACGATCGCCGCGGACAGCCGCACCGCGCCTGAAGATCGGAGATTGTCGCGAACCACGGGCAGCAACCACTTTGGAATGCGGTCGGACGATTCGGCGCACAACCGGGCAACCGTGTCGCGGATATGCGCGTTGGCGAAGCGTGGGAGGAGACCGTCCTTGAACTCGGTCAGACCCGGGATCCGGGTGAGCGTCGGCATCGCCTCGGAATCCAGGTAGCGCGATAGGAATTCAGCGATAAATGGGTCTTGGGCGGCTTCGTGCACCAGCCGGTACCCGGCCAGGTAGGCGAAGTAACACAGCCCCTGATGGCTGGCGTTGAGCAGCCGCAACTTCATCTTCTCGTACGGCGACACATCGTCGACGAGCCGGACGCCCGCCTGGCCCAGTGCGGGCCGACCGTCTGAGAAATCGTCCTCGAGCACCCACATGACGAACGGCTCCGCGGCGACCGGCCAGGCATCCTGCACGCCGTATTCGGAGTCCAGCCGTTCGATCACTTCGGGCGTGGTGACCGGCGTGATCCGGTCGACCATCGAATTGGGGAACTTGGTGTTGTCTCGTATCCATTGTGCGAGTTCTGGATTGGACAGTTCGGCGTATGACGTGAACGCCCGCCGTGCCACTTCGCCGTTTTCGACGATGTTGTCGCACGAGACGATCGTGGGAGACGGAAGGTCCCGCTCACGTCGTCGGTTCAGTGCCTCGGTGACCAGCCCGTAGACGGCGCTCAGCGGTGGGTTGTAACCCCCCTCGGTGATGGTGAGCGAGATGATCCGGGTGGCCGGAGCGGCCAGCAGCTCGATCACCGCCTCGGGATCATCAGGGGCGTAACGGAAGTCGACGATCGAGCCGATGACTCGAGGCTCCCGGGTGCCGTCGGGGTGTTCCAGGATCAGCGTGTAGAGATAGTCCTGACTGCGGAGTGCATCGCGCATGCGCTGGTCACCTGGTAGGACGCCGACGCCGCAGATGCCCCAGTCCCGCGCGAGTCCCGCGTTGAGCAGTTCGTCTAGGTACATGGCCTGGTGAGCGCGATGGAAGCCGCCGACGCCGAAATGCACTATGCCGACGCTGATTTTGCTGCGTTCGTACTTGGGGACCGGAATCTTGAGGGCGTTCAAGTTCTGCGTGCCCAGCTTCATTACCGTGCCACCTTGACGATCGATTTGATGTTGCCCGGCACTCGGTCGGATTCGAGCGCCTCGGCCGTTTCCTCCAACGGGTACCGCGCTGTCACTATCGCATCCAGCTCCACCAGCCCGGAG
>DATIOT010000517.1:0-3313 GCA_035472875.1 Mycobacterium sp. | reverse complement strand
GACATCGGCGCCCCGTTCGGCGGCTTCAAGCAATCGGGCATCGGGCGCGAGTTCGGACCCGAGGGCCTGCACGAGTACGTCGAGCTTCAAACGCTGGTATGCAAGGGGAAGTTGCCGCCGCTATGAAAGGTCCGGTCGCCACGAAGGATCGCGGCCAAGCCGCGCGAGAAGTCTGGCCTGCACATCGATCTCGCTATTCACCGCAACCGGAGCACTGAACATTCCCGACGCACTCAAGGCCTGGGGATCGGCCGGTAATCCGGCATAGAAAAGCTCACACCACCCGGGATCGAGTCGATCGTCGGCCCCTACCGCGCGGGCGAGGTCCCACGTGTGCACCAGAACATCGCGGGTCAGATTCGGTACCAGCTGGTGCGCGTCCAGCTGTGTCACCCTGCCGGGTCGCAAAGCCTCTGTCAGCGAGTCGTAGGTCAGTTGCCATCGCATCTGCGGATCGTCTCGTGGCCGGTTGGGCTTCAATCCCAGCGGACGCAAGAGAAGTACGTCATGAAAGCCGATGACGTGCTCCAGCACTCCCCGGGCATCCCACGCATCGCACGGGGAGCGACGATCCCATTTGCCATTCGCCGATCGAACCGCCTCGCCGAACCGTCGGCACACCGCCAGATGCAGCTCGGCTACGCCATCATCCGCCATTTGCGGTTTCGGGCATCTGCAAAGTGAGCTCGACCGGGCAGCACAGGGCGCCGTGCTGGTTGGTCACCTCGATCTTGATGTCGACAAGGCAGCGCGCCGGATCCACCGAAGTGTCCCGCCGCTTTGCCACCGCCCGGCCCCGGCCGATCATGGTGTCGCCCGCATAGACGGAGCCGGTCAGCCGCAGGGAGCGGCGCACCACGCGGCTGCTCGGGCCGGCCCAATCGGTTGCCACCCGGTCGGCGAATCCGGCGAGATGCATGGTGTTGACGTAAATTGTCGGGTTGCCTTGGCTTTGGGCGTAGCCCGGATCGAAGTGGCCGGGGAAATAATCCCACGTCGCCCCGGCGTTCTCCACCACCCGCTGGTAGCTGACGTGGTCGACCACCTCCGGCAGCTCCACGGGAACGGTGATCTCGTTCCAGTCCAGATCCTCACCGGTCACGGGGGTGCCCCCGGAGTGAACCGGAACAAGGTATTCCGACACCTGGCGACGACAGTCCTGTCGTGGCGACGATAGGTCTCCAGCGTTTGGACGAAATGACCGACACCCAGCCGAGTCTGCTTTTCCGGCGAAACCGACACCAGTTCCTCGACAACGGTCAGCAGATCGCCTTCGACAATAGGCTCCAAAAATTCGACGTCGTTGGCCGCGTTGATGAATGTCGTGCCCGGCAACGGCACGCGAAGCACCACCGACGCCGTCGGCGGCCTGCCCGCCGGCTCCCATGGCGGAGGTATGAGCCAGCCCATCAATAGAGCCGGCGGGGCCAGCAGGCCTCCCCATCTCTGCCGGGCGAACCCGGCGTCCCAATACGAACGATTGCCGTCGTGAACCATCGCGGCGAACAATTGGATGCGCGCAGCGCTCACCGGTGTCGCCGCGGTTCGCGGTTCGCTCGCCGCGCCGACCATCCGCAGCGCATCCTCATAGGTGCCGAAGGCCAGTTGGTAGCTGAGGTCCTGGTCCACGTACCGGCGCCGCTTACATGACGAGCGGATGCCGACTCGGCACCGAATCCCAAGAAAGTTCTCGTGATTCGAAATACCAGCCGCCGCGCTCGTAGATCAGCTCATCCCGGTATGTTCCGGTGGCCCGGAGAGTGGTGTCGCCGTACATGGCGGCGTAGAGCACCGCGACACAACGCTGGCTGGCGTGAACCCCGTCGATGCGGATCTCGTGATCCACGGTGACCAGGCGCTGCCCGTCACCGCCGTCGAAGGCCGCACGCAGGTCGGTGAACGCCTCGCCATCGCGGGTGTAGCGGGCACCGGTATGACGGAACGTCGCGATCCAGCGCTCACGGTCGCCGTCGGAGTAGGCCCGGTTGTGCCGGGCGGTCAGGTCCAGGATGGCAGCGCGGCCCGTCGCGGCGTGGAGGAACTGTTCTTGTTGATAGGTCAGGGTCATCTTGCCTCTCCAGCCTCTCTGGGAAATGACGGGGAAAATTGCCTCGCGTAACACCAACTTAACATGTCACGCTGGCTTAGCGACTAACGATATAACCGTGTTTTTCGCGATCCCACGCGCCCGGATTTAAACCTCGAGTACGCAACAAATCTTTACGTATCCGTCCAATGACGTTCTTCGGAAGTTCATTAACGGTCTCGACAAATCTCGGCACGCAGAAGTACGGCATGCGCGCAGCGCAGAAGTCGAGCAACTCTGCGCAGTCCAGCGCAGCGCCGGGGCGCAACGTCACGATCAGCAGGATGTCGTCCTCGCCCAACGCACTGGGCACTCCGACCGCTGCGGCTTCGGCTACCGCGGGGTGGCGCATGACGACGGCTTCCACTTCAACCGAGGAGACATTCTCGCCGCGCCGGCGCAGCGAATCTTTGATGCGGTCCACATATGTCAGGTTCTGGTCCCCGTTCTCGTCAGGGCCGAGTCGGCCAAGGTCGCCAGTGCGGAACCACTCCTGGTGCGGATCCACCTTCATGCCCTGACCTACATAGCCCTCGCTCATCACGTGCGGGTACCTGGGGCGGCAGGTGATCTCTCCGACGGCGCCGGCGGGCAGCGGATTGCCGTCGTCATCGACGATGCGCACGTCGAAATTGGGGTTTGGCCGGCCCGATGTTCCAGGAACCCCGTCGTCGGCAACGCTTTTGACAGCGATCGGAAAAGCTTCGGTCATCCCGTACATCGTGACGATGCGACAGCCGTAACGCTTTTCGATGTCGCGGTAGGAGTTCGCGTCGATGGGTGCAGCCGAGATGAACCGCAGCGGCAGCTGGGCGTCGCGCGAATCCGGGGGCAGGTTCTGCAGCATCGAAACCATCGCGCCGGCGCCGGCGAAACCGACGGCACCGTGGGCGCGGATGTCATCCCACACCTCGCCGGGATGGAAAGTCTCCGCCAGCACGGTCGTTCCGCCGACCAGCATCGGGGCCAGCACGCTGGGCGCCGCGCTCAGGTGGAACAGCGGCATCGCCGTCCACAGCACCTCGCCTGCGCGAAATTCCCATGCCGAAGCCGCGGTCGCGGCCACCGAGAACAGGTAATGCCACGTTGTGGCAACCGCTTTCGACGGCCCGGTGGTGCCCGAGGTGTAGAACAGCGATCCGATGTCTCCCACCGCCGCGGGGGTCTCCGCCGACGGGCGGTCGGCACCGTCAGCTCCACGTATCAACGCCTCGTTGAGTGAATCGT
>DATIOT010000516.1:0-14193 GCA_035472875.1 Mycobacterium sp. | reverse complement strand
CGGTCTCCGCGGCGATCGACTCGTCGGTGAGCAGATACCGATCGATGTGCGGCCGCAGCTCCCTGATCCGCTCGCCGCATTCCACCGAGTCGTGGGTGCAATCGCTCGCGACCACCTCGTCGTTGGCGCCGAGCAACGTGTTCATCAACGGCACTCGGTCGCGGGACCGCAGCGGCAGGTCATGCCGGACGATCGCAGCCTGGATCTCGCCGTTCAACGCAACCGCGGTGATGGCGTCCTCGACGCTCGCCACGACCAGGAGCTCGAACTGCACATCATCCGACGGGTCGCGCAGCGCCCGCAAGCTCTCCGCCAGACAATCGGGCGCCTCGGCGGGGGCGTCGTCGGCGAGCAGGACGGTGTGGAACTGCTGCTGTTTGGCCCTCGCTACGAGCTCCTGATCGGCCAGCGGCGCGGATGTGTCGAACAGGGCCGCACGGTCGCCGTACTCGGACAGCAGGCGCACGGCCAGCGACACCTCGTCGGTGAGCCGTACCGTTGCGAGATCGGCGAGATACTCGCGGAACGTCGCCAAATTTGCCGCGCCGGGATACAGCCAGTACCGCTCGTAGGCGCCGAGACGGTCGAGCAGGCGCTTGACTACCGCCGCTTCGCGCGTGGTGTCCCGCCCGGCGCTGTGCACCTCGGCCAGCTGACGGCACGCGTCGTCGAGCAGGTTCCAGGTGTCGATCCGTGAGTACGACGGGTTGGCTACCGCCGCCAACGCGGAAACGTGAAGCCGTCTCGGGCGCTCATCGTTTCGGTGCATTTCATCAGTGTGTCCCGCCGGAGCCCGGCGTGAGGCCATTTCGTCGATCTGGGCCTAATTGACATTGGTCACATCTGCCACACGAGTCTCCGCGGAGAGGGATGCACTTTGCCGCCTACGCGCGACATCGGGCCAGCAACGGCGCCCGGGGCCAGCATGTCGACGCAATCGATCGTTCGATCTTGCGTCACGGTTCATTGCCAGACCTGTGCATTCGCCGTCAACGCGGTTGTCGCTCCGAGGCGGGCAAACTGTCTACCCAGGCTGCGGGGGACTCACGTGGCAGATGTGATCATTTGCCGCTATTGGCCCTTGAACTCTTCGTCGCTGTCCGCGACCCGGCGATTGCCGCGAGTGATCTCCATCCACCGGCGAACCGGAAGGTCCCAGCGTCGCGGTTGCTCGTCGGTGACGTCGCTGAGCGCCCGGACGACAGCCTGGGTCAGGCCCATGATCGCGGCCATCACCGGAAGCATCGGCCGGAACGGCTTGGCCGCCGAGCGAACCGTGCTGATGCGCCGGGCCACCACGCAGCGTTCGATCACGTGATACAACCAGGCGCCGACGCCCAACGCGTAGATTGCCAGTGCGGCCGCGACAACAGCCAGCCCGTAAGCGGCGCACGCGACGGCGCCCAGCACGACCGTCGCGGCCAGGACGCCGGCGACGACGACGCGCAGCTCCAGCCGGCTCATGACTCGTGGTTTCGTACCGCCGCAGCCGCCGCGCGGATCTGCGGCGTCACCAGCATGACCTGGCCCAGCACTCCGTTGATGAAGCCCGGCGATTCGTCAGTGGACAGCTCCTTGGCCAGCTGTACGGCCTCGTCGACGGCGACCGGCCCCGGCACGTCGTCGGAATAAAGCAGCTCCCATACCGAGACCCGCAGAACGGCGCGATCCACCGCGGGCAGCCGGTCGAGCGTCCAGCCCTGCAGATGCGAGCTGATCAGGTCGTCGATATGCGCAATGTGCTCTCCGACCCCGCGAGCCACGGTCTCCGTGTAAGGGTGCAGCGGCGCCACATCCGGCTTCGTTTCGGCCAGCGCGGTACGGACATCGACCACCTCTACCGGGCTCATGCCGCGGGCCTCGGCTTCGAACAACAGGTCGACGGCACGCTTGCGAGCGTGATGGCGTCCTTTGATAGCCCTTGTCGGCTTCCCGTCAGGCATCGTCAGGCGTTGACCCGGCCCAGGTAGCTGCCGTCGCGCGAATCCACCTTCAGCTTGTCGCCGGTGTTGATGAACAGCGGCACTTGGATCTGCGCGCCCGTCTGCAGGGTGGCCGGCTTGGTGCCGGCGCTGGATCGGTCGCCCTGCAGGCCCGGCTCGGTGTGAGTGACCTCGAGTTCGACGGCCACCGGCAGCTCGATGTACAGCGGCGCTCCGTTATGAAATGCGACCTGCACCGGCATGCCCTCCAGCAGAAACCGCGCTGCGTCGCCGACCAGAGATTCCGGCAGCGGGTGCTGCTCATAGTCCTGGCTGTCCATGAACACGAAGTCCGAGCCGTCCCGGTACAGGTAGGTGGTATCGCGCCGGTCGACGGTGGCGGTGTCCACCTTCACGCCGGCGTTGTAGGTCTTGTCGACGACCTTGCCCGAGAGGACGTTCTTGAGCTTGGTGCGCACGAAGGCCGGGCCCTTGCCGGGTTTGACGTGCTGGAACTCGGTGATGGTCCACAGCTGTCCGTCGATTACCAGGACGAGTCCGTTCTTGAAGTCGGCAGTGGTCGCCACAGTTGGTAAATCTCCTAACGGATGTCCAAGTTGCTCTGGAACATCGTACGGCCGCAGAAACTTCGACTGCGCGGGCCGACGTCGAGCTGCGGCCCGCGCGCCCTTTCAGACGCGCTGTTTGTCCGGAGCCAGCGTCTGCTAGAGCCGACGTTTGGTTAGATCGGAGTCCATACGCCGTTGTTCCAAAATCCCCACTCGTTGACAGTAGGGTTCCACATCACGTTAGCGCCGGGCGCCCACGGCGGCGGGGGCGGCGGCGGCGGCGCCCACGGCGGCGGGGGTCCCCAGGGTCCCCAGCCCGCCGGACCACCTTGGTACGGGAGTCCCGGAGCTTGCGAGTCGTGGCAGTGATTCCAGTCCGAGTTGTTGCCCCAGCCCGGGTCCCATTGATCACCTGGGCACCAGTGATAGCTGGGCGCAGGCGCCGGCGCCGCCTGGGCGATGCCGCCAGCCAGTCCGAAAGCGGACAAGGCCAGCCCGCCACCCGCCAGCACGCTGGTGCATAGCCGAACCCACGGTCTCGCCCGCTTTACGGTCGCCATTTCCCACGAACTTCCCTTTGACCGGAACCCAAACCCGGAACCCAAACAGCGTAGTGATTTCCAATTCGTCTCAAGTCATAGGGCGCGGTCGACTCTGGTCCCGGACGTGTCTGTTCGCGTCCGCGGGATCGTCTCGGCGTCGAGATCCACCTCAGCGTGCCTATTTGAGAATGGCCAGTTCCTTGGGGAACCGGGTCAGCAGTTCCGGGGCCTGCCAGGCGGTCTCAGGCGCTTTTGCCGTCCCGCCGGCTACTACCAACGTGTCCTCAATCCGGACACCGCCGCGACCGGGTAAGTAGACGCCGGGCTCCACGGTCACTACGGAGCCCGCAAGTAGTGCGCCGGCGGATGTGGCTCCAATTCCCGGCGCTTCGTGGATCTGCAGGCCCACACCATGCCCCAAACCATGGCCGAATTGCTCGCCGTAGCCGGCGTCGACAATCAGCTGACGCGCTGCGGCGTCCACGTCGCGCAGACCGGTACCCGGCCGCAACGCCTCCCGGCCGGCCCGCTGCGCTTCGGCGACCAGCGCGTAGATCTCCAGCTGCCAGTCAGCGGCCTTATCCAGCACGAACGTGCGAGTCATGTCGGAGTGATAGCCGGCGACCAGCGCGCCGAAGTCGATCTTGACGAAATCACCCTCGGCCAGCACCGCGTCGGTCGGCCGGTGGTGCGGAATCGCCGAATTCGGCCCCGCAGCAACGATCGTCTCGAACGAAATCCCGTCGGCGCCGTGGTCGAGCATCAAGGCCTCCAGCTCGCGGCCCACCTCGCGTTCGGTTCGTCCGGGCCGCACACCGCCATGCGCCACCAGATCCTTCAGGGCGGCGTCGGCTGCCTCGCAGGCCAGCCGCAGCAGCGCCAGCTCGCCGGCGTCTTTGACCTCGCGCAGCGCCTCGACCGCGCCGGCAGCCCGCACCAGCTCGGTTTCACCGCCCCGTTCGTCCAGCTCGCTGGTCAGCGCGTCGAAGCCGTCGACCGTCACCACATTGCTTTCGAAGCCCAGCTTGCGCACGCCGCCGTCGGCGGCGCGACCAACCAGGCAGCGCCCGAGGGCCCGGTCGATGGCGATTTCGAGATCAGGTGCTTGCTCCGCGGCCTGGGTGCGGTACCGGCCGTCGGTGGCCAGCACGGGGGCGCGCTCGTCGGCGAAGACCAGCAACGCGCCGCTCGACCCGGTAAAACCTGACAGATAACGCACGTTGATCAGGTCCGTGACCAGCATCGCGTCCAGCCCGCTGGCACCGATTTGCGCTCTCAGATTGTCTCGACGCTGGGAATGTGTCACGACTGTTGACGGTACTCGGTACGCTTTCCCCCCATGAGCAACTGGATACTGCGCGGAACGGTGTTAGCCGCCGTAATGGTCGTCGTTCGCTTGTTACAGGGGGCGATGATCAATGCGTGGCAGGAGTGGGCCGGCTTGATCAGCGTGGGGCTGCTGCTCCTGTTCGTCATCTGCACGGCCGTGTGGGGAGTGATCGACGGCCGGGCCGACGCAACAGCCAATCGGGATCCGGATCGTCGCCAGGACCTGGCGATGACCTGGCTGTTGACCGGCTTGCTGGCGGGGGTCCTCAGCGGCGCCGTCTGTTGGCTCATCGCGCTGGTGTACAAGGGGCTCTACACCGGGGGCCTGATCAACGAGGTGACGACGTTCGCGGCATTCACTGCGCTCGTCGTTTTCCTGTCCGGGATCGTCGGTGTGACTTTCGGCCGCTGGCGGGTGGACCGGCAGTTCGCGAAGGAGCCGGAGAAGCACCACGGCCTTGGCGTTAAAGAGGAACGGGTTGACACCGACGTGTTCGCCGCCGTTCGCGGCGACGAGAGTCCGACCCGCGAGAGGGGCGTGGCGCATCCAGAGGAACGGACCGCGTCGGTGGCCACCGCCGAGCGCGACGCGCCCACCGAAACGATCCCGACGTCGGAGCGCGAAGCACCCACTGAGGCAATCCCGACGACCGACGATGACGCGAGGACCGAGGTGATCCGTACCGACACCGACCCGAGGCACGCGAGGCCGAGGTCGGAACCGGAGAATGAATAGCCCTCAGTCGTTCGCAGACCCGGCCAGGTAGCGGAGGGCAAGCAAGTAGCCCTTGACTCCCAGCCCGACGATCACTCCAGTTGCGACCGGGCTGATGTAGGAGTGGCGCCGAAACTCTTCGCGGGCATGCACATTGGAGATATGCACCTCGATCAGGGGCGCCCGTAGTTCAGCGCAGGCGTCGCGCAGCGCTACCGACGTATGGGTTAGGCCGCCGGCGTTGAGGATCACCGGTTCTACGGCATCGGCGGCCAGATGGATCCAGTCCAGCAGTTGAGCTTCGTTGTCACTTTGCCGCACAACAGCTTTGAGTCCAAGTCCAGCGGCCTCACGCTCGATGAGGGCGGCCAGCTGGTCGTGTGTGGTGTCCCCGTAGACGTCGGGCTCGCGCCGGCCCAGTCGGCCCAGGTTCGGGCCGTTGATGACGTTCACCGTGACCGTCATGAGGCTTCCAATCCCGCGTATGCGGCCGCCAGCAGTGACGGGTCCGGCCCCGCTAACCGGCCCGGCTTGGCCAGCCCGTCCAAGACCACAAACCGGAGCACACCGGCCCGGACTTTCTTGTCTCCGGCCATGTATTCGAGCAGCTGCGGCAATGCGTCGGCGTCGTAGCTGACCGGCAGGCCAAGCGACGCCAGGATGGTACGGTGCCGCTGCGCGGTGGCGTCGTCGAGCCGGCCGGCCAGTCTTGCCAGCTCGGCGGCGAACACCAGGCCTACTGACACAGCGGCACCGTGCCGCCACTGATAGCGCTCGCGGCGCTCGATCGCATGCCCCAAAGTGTGCCCATAGTTCAGGATTTCGCGCAGCTCCGATTCCTTCTCGTCGGCGGCCACGACCTCCGCCTTGACGGTGATCGAGCGCCGGATCAGCTCGGGCAGAACGTCACCTTTCGGATCCAGGGCGGCCTGCGGATCGGCTTCGATGAGGTCGAGAATGACCGGGTCGGCGATGAACCCTGCCTTCACCACTTCCGCCATCCCGCTGACGATTTCGTTGCGCGGCAACGTTTCCAGCGTGACCAGGTCGACCAGGACGGCAAGCGGCTGATGAAACGCGCCGACCAGGTTCTTGCCCGCTTCGGTGTTGATGCCGGTCTTGCCACCGATGGCCGCGTCGACCATGCCGAGCAACGTGGTGGGCACGTGCACGATCGAGACACCGCGCAGCCAGGTGGCCGCCGCGAAACCGGCGACGTCGGTGGCCGCCCCGCCGCCGAGGCTGACCAGCGCGTCTTTGCGGCCGATTCCGATGCGGCCCAACACTTCCCAGATGAATCCCACGACGGGCAGGTCCTTGCCGGCCTCGGCGTCCGGGATTTCGATGCGGTGCGCGTCAACACCTTTGCCGGCCAAGTGGCTTCGGATCGCCTCGGCGGTCTGCGCCAGTACCGGTTGGTGCAGGATCGCGACGCGATGCCGGCTGGAGAGCAGTTCGTCCAGCTCGTTGAGCAAGCCCTCGAAAAGGCCATAGCCGATCACCACCGGGTATGGCGGGTCGACGGCCACCTGCACGGTGACCGGTGCAGTAGTGTCGCTCATTTGATGGCCTCAGCGCCAGGCGTCACCGGCTGTTGCGTCTGCTCGGGGCCCCGCAGCCGCGAGACGATGTAGCGGACCACCGCCCCGGGATTGCGGCGGTTGGTGTTGACCCGGATGGTCGCGACACGGCGGTACAGCGGAATCCGTTTCGCCATCAGGGCGCGGAATTTCTCGGCGCGGTCTCCTCCGGCCAGCAGGGGTCGCACGGTGTTGCCGCCAGTGCGCCGCACCCCTTCCCTGGCGCTGATCTCCAAGTAGATGACGGTGTGGCCGGCGAGCGCCTCGCATACCCCTGGGCTGGTGACAGCGCCACCGCCGAGCGACACGACACCGTCATGGTCGGCTAATGCCGCACGCACCACGTCTTCCTCGATGCGGCGGAACTCCTGCTCCCCGTCGGTGGCGAAAATGTCGGCGATGGTGCGGCCGGTCTGCTGCTCGATCGCCACGTCGGTGTCGAGCAAACCGACCCCGAGTGCCTTGGACAGCCGCCGCCCGATGGTGGATTTGCCGGAGCCCGGCAATCCGACGAGCACCGCCTTGGGTGCCATCACGCCGACCCTGATGCGCGGGCGGCCGGTGCTTCCCGCTCGGCGACCGCGCGCCGGTACGCCTCTACGTTGCGGCGGGTCTCGGTCAACGAATCGCCGCCGAACTTCTGCAGCACCGCGCGGGCCAGCACCAGGGCCACCATGGTTTCGACGACGACCCCGGCGGCCGGCACCGCGCACACATCCGAGCGCTGATGGATAGCGACGGCTTCATCACCGGTTGCCATGTCGACGGTGGCCAGTGCCCGCGGCACGGTGGAGATCGGCTTCATTGCGGCGCGCACCCGCAGCGGCTGGCCGTTTGTCATGCCGCCTTCCAGCCCACCTGCCCGGTTGGTCGAGCGCACGACGCCGTCGGGCCCCGGGTACATCTCGTCGTGGGCGCGGCTGCCGCGACGACGCGCGGTCTCGAAACCGTCGCCGATCTCTACGCCCTTGATCGCCTGTATGCCCATAACTGCGGCCGCCAGCTGGCTGTCCAGCCGGTTGTCGCCGCTGGTGAACGATCCCAGTCCGACCGGCAGTGCCAGCGCCACGACCTCCACCACGCCGCCGAGGGTGTCGCCGTCCTTTTTGGCCGCCTCGATCTCGGCGATCATCGCTTCCTCGGCCGCCTTGTCGAACGCCCGGACCGGGCTGTCGTCGATCGCGGCCAGGTCCTCGGGGCGCGGCGGCGGACCGTCATAGGGCGCCGACGGGCCGATCGCGATCACGTGCGAGAGCACCTCGACACCGAGCGCCTGACGCAGAAACGACCGCGCGACCGTCCCCGCTGCGACGCGGGCGGCGGTCTCACGGGCGCTGGCCCGCTCCAGCACCGGGCGCGCGTCGGCGAAGCCGTATTTGAGCATCCCCGCGTAGTCGGCGTGGCCGGGCCGCGGCCGGGTGAGCGGGGCATTGCGCGCGATGTCTGCCAACTCCGCAGGGTCAACCGGATCGGCGGCCATCACGGTCTCCCACTTCGGCCACTCGGTGTTGCCGATCTCGATGGCGATGGGCCCGCCCAGGGTGACGCCGTGGCGTACCCCGGCAAGCACGGTCACCGCGTCGCGCTCGAACGCCATCCGGGCGCCGCGGCCGTAACCGAGCCGACGGCGGGCCAGTTGTTCAGAAATTTCGGTGGAGGTGACTTCCACGCCGGCGACCATGCCTTCGAGCACGGCCACCAGCGCGCGGCCGTGCGACTCTCCGGCGGTGATCCAGCGCAGCACCTGACCATCTTCCCATGTACTCAACCCAGCAGAGCCAACCCCGCCGCGCCGGCGGTGGCCACGCACATCGACGGACCGTGCGGCACTGTGCGCACGCCACGCCACATCGCAACCACGCCCCACAGCGCGGTCAGCAGGGGCGCGGCCAGCGCCGCCAGAAACCACACCTCGGCACCGAAACAGCCGGCCAACCCACCCAGACCGATCGCCAGCTTGACGTCGCCGGCCCCCATCCCCGCCGGGGCTAGCAGGTGCACCAGCAGATACACCCCGACCAACGCCGCCGCCCCGGCCAACGCGGGCAACCCGCGGCCGGCGCTGCCGGCGGCGAGCAGAATCACACCCGCCCCGGGCAGCGTCAGCAAGTTCGGTAACCGGCGTTCGGCGATGTCGTAGTAGCTCAACGCCGCCAGCCAGACAAGCACCAGGGCCGCGATCACACTGGGCAAGCCCGTCCGCATTGGCGGGACGCTAGTGCAAAGCCTCCAAAGCGCAAGCCATCGCCTCGCGCGGCGCGGGCAGCCCGGTGAACTGCTCGACCTGCGCGAACGCCTGATGCAGCAGCATCTGCAACCCACTGATCACCCGACCGCCCGCGGCGGCCACCGTGGCGGCCAGCGGCGTCGGCCACGGGTCGTAGACGGCATCCAGCAGCACCGGGATCGGCGCAAACGTGTCGGCATAACGCGCAGCGACGTCTGCCGGAATGGTACTGACCAGCACCTCTGCGGCGGCGACCTCGCCGGCCAGCTCGCCGCTGTCCAGGCCGCAGTACCGCGTCGCCACGCCAACTCGCGTTCCCAGGTCCACCAACCGGGCCGCTTTGTCCGGATTGCGTGCCACGACGGTGATGCCGGCGACGCCGAGTTCGGCTAACCCCACCACGGCCGCCGGCGCAGTGCCGCCCGACCCGCACACCAGCGCCCGTCCAGCCGCTGTTCCCACCGCACCGGCTACGCCATCGATGTCGGTATTGTCGGCCCGCCAGCCACGCGGCGTGCGCACCAGGGTGTTGGCCGATCCAACCTGGATCGCGCGGTTGGTCTGCTCGTCGGCAAACTGCAGGGCGGCGAACTTGCCCGGCATGGTCACCGACACGCCGACCCACTCGGGCCCGAACCCGCCGACTACACCCGGCAGCTCCTCGGCGCCGCACTCGATGCGCTCGTAGGTCCAGTTATGCAGGCCCAGCGCGCGGTAGGCGGCCAGGTGCAGTTGCGGGGACTTCGAATGTGCGATCGGCGAGCCGAGAACGGCCGCTTTTCTGCGAGGTGTGCTGGGGCTCGGCCCGGGCGCCTCAGCGCGCGCTGTCGAGGACACCGTTGCGCTTAGCCAGCTCGATATTGGCCAAATGCTGCTGATAATCCTTGGTGAACAGCGTCGTGCCCTGGACATCGATGGTGACGAAGTACAGCCAGTCGCCCGGCTCGGGATGCTCGGCGGCATGTAGCGCATCGATACCGGGCGAGCAGATCGCCGTGGCAGGCAGTCCTTGCGACACGTAGGTGTTCCAGGGGGTCCGCTGGGCACGGTCGGCGTCGGTGGTGGCCACCTCCCGGCGGTCCAGCGGATAGTTCACGGTCGAGTCGAACTCCAACGTGTGGTGAGCGTGCAGGCGGTTGTAGATCACCTGCGCGACCTTCGGGAAGTCCTGCGAGTTGGCTTCTTGCTGCACCAGCGACCCCACCACGAGGATGTCGTAGGGCGACAGGTGCATGTCCTGGGCGGTGTCCACCAGCCCGGACTGCAGGTAATTCACGGCTCCGGCGCTGATCAGACTCGCCAAGATGGTCTGCGCGGCGGCCGACGGATCGACATTGAAGGTTCCCGGTGCGATGAGGCCCTCGAGCCGGCGATGGTCCTTGCCCAATTCGGTGACCGGCTCAACCGCCCAGGCCGGGACCGACAACACCGCGGGAGTGCTGTTGCTCGCTGCCGCGCGGAGGTCGTCAACCGAGACGCAGCGCCGGTCGCCGTCGAGATCCACACAGGTGGCACGGGAGATCAGGCTCAAGATGCCAGGATTCACCTTATTGGTCTTCATGTCGGTGGTGTCGTCGAGCTGACGTCCTTCCGGGATGACCAGCCGTCCCACCCGGCTGTTCGGGTCGGCCAACCGCGCGACGGCGTTAGCCGCCGGGATTTCGGTGCGCATCCGGTAGAAGCCGGGCTGGATCGACGTAATCGCGGTGTTGCCGTGCGCCGCGTTGACGAATGCCCGGACGGTGGCAACCACCCCCTGGTCGTGCAGCGTCTCACCGACCATGGTGGTGGAGTCGCCGGCTTGTATCTGAATCACGATGTCGCGCTTGCCGCTACCCGTGTAGTCGTCACCGGCCCCGAACACCGTGTGCCAGAGCCTGGAGCCGAGGAACACGGCCGCCACCACGACCACGAGGAGCACGCCGAGAGCGATTCGGCCGGCGAAACGCCGCCGCCGATGCCCGCGCTCGGCCTTATTCCGGGCCACCCGACTCATCTTCTTCCGGGGCGGCCCGACCGCCTCGGGCTCAGCCCGTTGGCGCCGCACGCTATCAACCATCGGCGACATCCCTTGCCGCAAACTCGGCCCCGGACCCAGCCATAGTGGCTCGGCGTTGATCGAGCCAGCTCTGCAGGATTGCCACCGCCGCCGCCTGGTCGATCACCGCCCGCTGCTCCTTGGCCCGCACCCCCGCCGCGCGCAATGATCGCTGTGCGCTGACGGTGGTCAGCCTCTCGTCGGCGAGCCGCACCGGTGTGGGAGCAATTCGCTGTGCCAACGCCTCGGCCAGTTCAATCGCGTCGATCGCGGAAGGGCCGGTGCGGTCGGCCAGCGTCCGCGGCAATCCGACGATCACCTCGACCGCCTCCAGTTCGGCGGCGAGCTCAGCCAGCCGGCGCACGTGCTTGCCCGAACGGTCGCGGCGCACCGTCTCCACTGGGGTGGCCAGGATTCCGTCGGGATCGCTGGCGGCCACCCCAATGCGCACACTGCCCACGTCGATGCCGAGCCGCCGTCCCCGCCCGGGGTCCTGGTCAGGGTCGCCGGGCCGGTCAGGCAAGCGGTGCTGTGCAGAGACCACTCAACCGACCCGCGCTATCGCCGCGATCTCGGAGCGCAACGCTTCGAGCGCCGCGTCGATGCCGGTCGGATTCCTTCCTGAGCCCTGCGCCAGGTCGGCCTTACCACCGCCACGGCCGTCTACGGCCATGGCGAGCTGCTTGACCAGGTCGTTGGCGCGGATCCCGAGGTCTTGGGCGGCCGGATTGGCGGCGACCGCGTACGGCACGGTTTCGCTCTCGCCCTCGGCGATCAGCGCGACCACCGCGGGATCGCTGCCCAGCTTGCCGCGAATATCGCCAATGAGGGAGCGCAGGTCGGCTGCCGTCATCCCTCCGGACATCCGCTGCGCCACCACACGAACGTTACCGATCCGCTCCGCACCGGCCGCGGCGTTGGTCGCAGCGGCCCGCGCGCTCGCCATCCTGGCGCGTTCGAGTTCCTTCTCCGCGGCCTTGAGCCGCTCCACCAGATTGGCCACCCGGGCGGGCACCTGTTCGGACGGCACCTTCAGCGACGACGCCAGCCCGGCCATCAGCGCCCGCTCCTTGGCCAAGTGCCGGAACGAGTCCAGCCCGACATAGGCCTCCACCCGGCGGACCCCGGAACCGATCGACGATTCGCCCAGGATTGTCACCGGACCGATCTGCGCCGAGTTGTGCACATGCGTACCGCCACACAGCTCCAGCGAAAACGGGCCGCCGATCTCCACGACCCGCACTTCGTCGGGATAGCTCTCGCCGAAGAGCGCTATCGCGCCCATCGCCTTGGCTTTGTCGAGCTGCTCGGTGAACGTGTGCACCTCGAAGTCGGCCTGCACGGCCTCGTTGGTCACCTCTTCGATCTGGGTGCGCTGGTCTTCGGCCAGCGGCCCCTGCCTGTTGAAGTCGAAGCGCAAGTAGCCCGGACGGTTCAGCGATCCTGCCTGAACGGCGTTGGGCCCCAGCACTTGTCGCAGCGCGGCGTGCACCATGTGGGTACCCGAATGTCCTTGGGTGGCGCCCCGGCGCCATTCCGGGTCCACCGCCGCTACGACGGTGTCGCCTTCTACGAATTCTCCGGACTCGACATTAACCCGATGCACCCAAAGGGTTTTCGCGATCTTCTGCACATCGGTGACCGCTGCCCGGGCACTCTTGTTGGCACCGGTTCCGCTGATGGTGCCCTCGTCGGCGATCTGGCCGCCCGACTCGGCGTAAAGCGGAGTGCGGTCCAGCACAAGTTCGACTCGGTCCGCCCCATCGGTACCGTGTGCTACCACCGGAACTCGCTTGCCTTCGACAAAGATGCCCAGAATCCTTGCCTCGGAAGTCAACTCGTCGAATCCGGTGAACTCGGTGGGGCCGGCGTCGACCAGCTCGCGGTAAGCGCTCAGGTCGGCGTGCGCATGTTTGCGCGCCGCGGCATCAGCCTTGGCGCGCCTGCGCTGCTCGGCCATCAGTTCGCGGAAGCCGATTTCGTCGACGTGCAGACCGGCCTCGGAGGCCATCTCGAGAGTGAGCTCGATCGGGAAGCCGTAGGTGTCGTGCAAGGTGAAGGCGTCCGAACCGGAAACCACCGTGGAACCTGCCGCTTTGGTGGCGCCGGCCACCTCGTCGAACAACTTCGACCCCGACGCCAGCGTGCGATTGAATGCGGTCTCCTCGGCAACGGCGATGCGTCTGATCCGGTCGAAATCGGTGACGAGTTCGGGATACGACGGGCCCATCGCGTCACGCACGGTGGCCATCAGATCACCGATGATCTGGCCCTCGATGCCCAGCAGCTTGGCCGACCGGATCACCCGGCGCAGCAGCCGGCGCAGCACGTAACCGCGTCCGTCGTTGCCGGGACTTACGCCGTCGCCGATCAGGATCGCCGCGGTGCGGCTGTGGTCGGCGATGATGCGGTAGCGCACATCGTCGTCGTGGTTGCCGACGTCATAAGGACGCGCGGCGACGGTGGCCACGGTATCTATGACCGGCCGTAGCAGGTCGGTTTCGTAGACGTTGTGCACACCCTGCAACACGAACGCGACCCGCTCGACGCCCATGCCGGTGTCGATATTCTTGCGGGGCAACGGCCCGAGGACCTCGAAGTCGGTTTTGCCTGTGCCCTCGCCGCGTTCGCTTTGCATGAACACCAGGTTCCAAAGCTCGACGTAGCGGTCTTCGTTGGCTATCGGGCCACCTTCCACGCCGAACTCCGGCCCGCGGTCGTAGTAGATCTCCGATGACGGGCCGCACGGTCCGGGGATGCCCATCGACCAGTAGTTGTCGGCCATGCCACGGCGCTGGATCCGCTCCGCCGGAAGGCCGGCGACCTCTTGCCACAGCTGCGCGGCCTCGTCGTCGTCGAAATACACTGTGGCCCAGATTCTTTCCGGATCCAGCCCGTATCCCCCGTCGGGGATGCTATTTGTCAGCAGAGACCAAGCCAGCTCGATGGCCTCGCGTTTGAAGTAGTCGCCGAACGAGAAGTTGCCGGCCATCTGGAAGAAGGTGTTGTGCCGGGTGGTGATGCCCACCTCGTCGATATCGGGAGTGCGGATGCACTTCTGGATGCTGGTGGCCGTGGCGTACGGCGGAGTGCGTTGTCCCAGAAAGAAAGGCACGAACTGGACCATGCCGGCGTTGACGAACAGCAGGTTGGGGTCGTCAAGGATCACCGACGCGCTTGGCACCTCGGTGTGGCCCGCCTTCACGAAATGATCAAGGAACCTCTTCCTGATCTCGTGTGTCTGCACTTAAGTCCGCTTCTTTCCTGTTTG
>DATIOT010000515.1:0-4959 GCA_035472875.1 Mycobacterium sp. | reverse complement strand
GCTGTTCGCCACCGGCGAACCCCGCGCCGGTACCACGCTGCTGCATGCGCTGCTGTCGGTCGATCCCAACGGCCGTGCGCTGCGCTTCTGGGAAGTGATGTATCCCTCACCACCGCCGGGTATCGCCGCTGCGGATGATGACCGGCGCGAGCGGGCCGACGCGGACTGGCGCGAGATCAACGCCAAGATGCCCAAATGGCTGCACAGCCACCCCTACAACGACATGCTGGGTGACGGCCTGCCCGAAGACGAACGCACCTGGGCGTTCGATTTTCGGGTCATGACGCCGACGGCGTGGTGGCGGGTGCCGATGCAGTCGCTGGTCGGCGGCCTGGCCACCGACCCGGCGGCACAATACCGGCTGCACAAGGCCATGCTGCAGCAGCTGCAATACAACCGGCCACGAAAATACTGGGTGTTGAAGGGCTTTCACGGACTCCGGCTCAAGGACATGTTCGAGACATACCCCGACGCCACGATGGTCTGGCTGCACCGGGACCCGGTGCAGGTCGCCGCGTCACGAACCATGATGATGGCCGACATCATGGACGGCATCGTCGGCCCCGTCGACCTGCACGCCGAAGCGAAGAAGCACCTCGAGATGACCCGCGCCAGCATCGCGAACACGATGAGCAATCCACTGGTTGACGATCCCCGCATCCTGCACATTCGTTACACCGACTTCACCGCGGACCACGTCGGCACGGTGCAGCGCTACTACAAGTTCTGCGGTCGCGAAGTGACGCCTGAAGCCGAATCGGCGATGCGCGCCTATCTGGCCAACAATCGCGGCGACCGCTACGGCAAGTTCATGTACTCCACCCAACTGCTGATCGACATCGGTGAAGACCTCGATGCACTCCACGCGGAATTCCGGCCGTTCCGTGAGCGGTTCGGTGTCGCGATCGAGAACCGGGCCTGACGTGACAGCCCCCCACAAGCAAGCCCACAAACGTCTGTCCGTGCACAACGTCACCTTTTATGGCGAGTCGCTGGCCGAGCTACAGGCACACTGGGCAGCGCTGGGCGTATCCCGGTTGAGCATTCTGGATAGCCAGCTGCTCGATCCCGAATTTCCAATACTGTTGCGTCGCAACAACTACACCGTGGAGGCCGTGTACCACCTTTTCGCCGGCGGCCGACTCACCAGCGACCCGCAATCCGCCCGAGATGCGCTGTCCGCGGTGATCGACGCCGCGGCCTGCGTGGGCGCGCGTACCGTCTACTTACTCACTGGCGGCAGAGACACCCTCACTTGGGAACGGGCCGCCGACCGGTTCTGCGCCACGGTCGCTCCCTGCGTCGAGCACGCGAAGGGAGCTGGCGTGGCGCTGGCGGTCGAGAACGCCTCCAGCCTCTACGCCGACATCCACCTCGCTCACACGCTGCGGGACGCCATTACCCTCGCCGAGATGAGCGGGCTGGACATCTGTATCGACGTGTTTCACTGTTGGGCGGAGGGCGATTTCGAAGCGATGGTGCAGCGCACCCTGCCGCGAACCGCGCTCATCCAGTTGAGTGACTACGTGCTGGGCGACCGGGCGCTGCCGGGCCGGGCGGTTCCCGGCGACGGCGCGATTCCGATCGAGGCATTCGTCGCTCAAGCTCTTGCCGCCGGCTATGCGCACGGCTTCGACCTGGAACTGATCGGTCCACGAATCGAGCAAGAGGGCCGCTTTGAATCCGCCCGGCGCGCATGCGATGTCGTCGGGGCAATGCTCGACAGATTGGGTGCGTGACCATGGCTTTCGGCGACGGCCCCGACGACGCGGCACTGCAATCGGCGTGGACCGCATTCTGTGCGCAGCTTCAGCGCGCGGGCGAACAGGTCTTCAAAGACGCCAACGACGCTTCGGGTGTGCAGCGGGTCGATGCCTTCCGCTTTCTCACGCAAAACCTGGGCCAGGCCTTCGATTTGGCGCTCGAGACCCGCGACACCCGCTACCCGGTGCTGCACACCTTCTGTGGCCCCACCCGCAAGCTCGGCGGCGACTGCGCTGACTTCACCTACCAGCAAGCGTGGATCGACGGGCAGTCGACTTACCGGCTGACCGGTAGCCGCGGCACCTCACGGTTCTTCAACGTCACCGTCCAGGGCCCGCGCCTTCGGGGTCCGGGTGTGCTGCATGAACCGTTCGGTGACACACCGGAGGCCAACCTGCTCGGCCATCAACTCAGCATCGGTGGCGACGGGCAATTCGAGCTCTACATCGGTGGGCCCGAGCGTGGGCCGAACTGGTTGCCCACCACCCCGGGATCACGAAAGCTGTTCATCCGCCAGGGTTTCGACCGTTGGGATGAGCTTTCCGCACAGATGCGGATCGAGCGGATCGACATGGCCTCCCCGAAGCCACCGCCCACACCTGGCGGGATGGTCGAGGCGATGGGCTGGGCCGGTGATTTCGTCACCGGTCTGATGTCTGATTGGCCGGAGTTTCCGTTCACCTACGGAGGCGTCGACGCCAAGCATCCGAACACTTTCCCGCAAGTCGCGGCGACCAACGCCGACAGCAAACGCGGCCGAGCCGCCGCCAATATGTATTGGGAGCTTGCCCCCGACGAGGCACTGATCGTCGAATTCGACGCCCATGATGGGCTGTGGATGTTCACGAATATGGGCGTCTTCTTCAACAGCATGGACTACCTCTACCGTCCGGTGAGCTATACGCCGAGCCGCACGAAAACCGACAGCGATGGCCGAATCCGTCTCGTCATGGCTCATCGTGATCCGAATGTCCACAACTGGTTGGACACCCAGGGCTTCCAGCGCGGCAACCTGACCTACCGGCACATGCTGCAGGGGCAACCAGTCGTGCCGCAAACCCGGACCGTCAAGTTCGACGAGCTGATGCGTGCGCTTCCCGCAGACACCGCCATGGTGAGCGCGGCAGAACGCACCGCCGCGATGTGGGAGAGGTTCAACGCCATTCGGCGCCGCTATGTCCTCTAGTGTCAGGGATCGTGACCGAGATCTCCGAAGACGAACTGGCGGGGCTGTCCGAGTTCTCGCTGCTGTCCGAGAACGCTGAGCAGGCCGGCGTTGCGGGTCCGCTGCCTGATGTGGAGCGGGTCGAGGTGGGTGCGGCGGAGGGCAGAATCAGCGCGCTGCGCTGGGGCGCCACTCCCCCACGGATCGTCTTTCTGCACGGGGGCGGGCAAAACGCGCACACCTGGGACACCGTGATCGTCGGTGTGGGCGAGCCCGCGCTGGCAGTGGACCTTCCCGGTCACGGACATTCCGCCTGGCGTGAGGACGGCGACTACTCGCCACAGAACAACGCCGCCACGTTAGCGCCGTTACTTCACGACCTTGCACCGTCTGCCGAACTTGTGGTGGGCATGTCGCTAGGCGGGTTGACCGCAATACGGCTGGCCGCGGTTGCGCCTGACCTGGTGAGTGAACTCGCACTCATTGACGTCACCCCATCGGCGTTGCAGAGGCACGCCGAGCTGACCGCCGAGCAGCAAGGCACAGTGGCGCTGATGCACGGCGAGCGGGAGTTCCCCAGTTTCCAGGCCATGCTGGACCTGACGATCGCCGCAGCGCCGCACCGCGAGGTGAAGGCACTGCGGCGCGGCGTCTTCCACAATTCCCGCCGGCTTGACAACGGCAATTGGACGTGGCGCTACGACGCCATCCGCACCTTCCCCGACTTCGCCGGCCTGTGGGACGACGTCGACGCCCTATCCGCACCCATCACCTTGGTGCGCGGCGGCTCATCGGGCTTCGTCACCGACGAGGACACAGCCGAACTCAGCAGGCGCGCAAAGCATTTCCGCACAGCGCACGTCGTAGAGAATTCCGGCCACTCGGTACAAAGCGACCAGCCTCGCGCACTGATCGACCTGCTGCGCGGGGTGCTCGAGGCGCGCTGAGCCTGCCGATCCGCCGGGCCTACGGTGGTCCTATGACTTTGCCCGTGCGCCCTGATCTCCCTGTTCGCATCGGTGTGCAGCTGCAGCCGCAGCACGCCGGCCGTTACCGCAGTATCCGCGACGCCGTTCGTCGGTGCGAGGACATCGGTGTCGACGTCGCCTTCACCTGGGATCACTTCTTCCCCCTCTACGGTGACCCCGACGGCCCTCACTTCGAATGCTGGACCGTTCTCGCGGCCTGGGCCGAGCAGACGTCGCACATCGAGATCGGCGCACTGGTTACCTGCAACTCCTACCGCAATCCGGAGCTGCTCGCCGATATGGCCCGCACCGTCGATCACATTTCGAATGGCCGGCTCATCCTGGGAATCGGGTCGGGCTGGAAGGAAAGGGACTACGTCGAGTACGGCTACGAATTTGGCACCGCTGGCACCCGCCTCGACGACCTGGCGGCCGCGCTGCCCCGGATGAAGTCGCGGCTGGCCAGGCTCAACCCGGCACCCACCCGCGAGATCCCCGTGCTGATCGGCGGCACGGGCCCGCGCAAGACGCTGCGCCTGGTGGCCGAATATGCCGACATCTGGCACGGCTTCACGACGGCGGAGACCTACCCGGAGGCTGCGGCCGTGCTCGACGAGCACTGCGCCACCATCGGTCGGGACCCGGCCACCGTCGTACGGTCAGCCGGAGTGGAGGACAACAGCGGCGTCCGCCGCGGCGAAGGCACCGATGGGATGATCGCCAACGCCGAGGCCCTGGCGGCACTCGGCGTGACGCTGCTGACCGTCGGATGCAACGGGCCGGACTATGACCTCACCGCGACCGAGGCGCTTTGTCGCTGGCGCGACAAGCGCTGAGGCGGTCAACTCGCGTTAGCCTCCGATTCATTGGTCAAGCACCTTAACGCGGGCGCCAAGTCATGAGAAACTTCTCAGCGCTAGGTGAGGATGTCCCGAGTTCCGTGGAATTTCGGCGGCGGCCCGGTGAGCATCAGGCTGCGCTCACTTGATCATTGTGCATGACGGGAGCGACATGTTTGGCGACCTCGCTTTCGAGCGCGGTGCGGAGTGCCGGTAGGTTGAG
>DATIOT010000514.1:0-8524 GCA_035472875.1 Mycobacterium sp. | reverse complement strand
CCGGATGCTGTGGTCCCAGCAGCTGCCGTTCGGCATCGCGATGACCAGCTTGCCTGCGGTCGCGGCCTCCTACAACGCCGAAGACCAACTGCTGCAGAGGATCCGGGTGATCACTGCCGAGCGTCGCTATCTCCGGATGCGCCTGAGCGCGCTGGGGATTTACACCACCGACGCACACGCCAACTTTGTGTACCTGCCGTCGAGGGACCGACTGTGGCGCGAGGTCTTCGCTGACAGCGGACTTCAGGTCCGCTGCTACCCGGACGGCGGCGCGCGGATTACCGTGGGCAGCCGGGCGTCCACCCTGGCGGTGCTGTCCGCGGTAGGAAAGTCCGCGGAAATGACGGCGAGCTAAATTCCCGCGGGTTGCCGCGCTTGGCCTCCAAGTGCGGTAAGAAAAGGCGTGGCTGCCTTACAGAAGCGCGACACGATCGCCGCAGCACGGGCCAACTGGGAGCGTGCCGGGTGGGGCGATGTTTCGCAGGGCATGGTCGCGGTGACATCGGTGATGCGTGCGCATCAGATCCTGCTGGCTCGCGTCGAGACTGCGCTGCGTCCCTACGACTTGAGTTTCTCCCGCTTCGAGTTGCTGCGGCTGCTGGCGTTCAGCCGGACCGGAGCGTTGCCGATCACCAAAGCGTCTGACCGGCTACAGGTTCACGTCACCAGCGTGACCCACGCAATCCGCCGACTTGAGGCCGACGGGCTGGTGCAACGGGTTCCGCACCCCACCGATGGGCGGACGACGCTGGTGCAGATCACCGATCTCGGCCGCTCGACGGTCGAGGACGCCACCGTCACGCTCAACGAGCAGGTGTTCGCCGACATCGGGATGGACGCTGACGAATCGCAGGCGCTGGTCTCGTCCATCGAAACGTTGCGGCGGAACGCGGGCGACTTCTAACGTCGAATGCAGAAAGGCAGGACAATGGACCCACTAGTTGCTCACCAGCGCGCTCAGGACGCGTTCGCTGGCGTCTTGGCCAATGTCAGCCCGGACCAGCTCGGCGCCCCCACGCCGTGTTCGGAGTGGACGATTCGTGATCTCATCGAGCACGTCATCGGCGGCAACGAGTACGTCGGGATATGGGCGGGCAGCAACGAGGAGCCGGCTGTCCGGCCCGACGATACCGTTGCAGCCCACCGGGCCATCGCCGCGGCCGCACAGGAGGTATTCGCCAGACCGGACGGGATGTCCATTCTGTTCAAGCTGCCGTTCGGGGAGGTCCCCGGACAACTCTTCATCGGGATGCGCACCAGCGATGTGCTGACCCACGCGTGGGATCTCGCGGCAGCCACTGGCCAGTCCACCGATCTTGATCCTGAGCTGGCGGCCGAGCAGCTCGCCGCGGTGCGTGCACTTGTGGGGCCCCAGTTCCGCGGGCCGGACAAGCCCTTCGGCGACGAGCAGCCGTGCTCATCTGAGCGTGCGCCTGCCGATCAACTAGCCGCATTCCTGGGCCGAAAAGTGCAGTGACCTCGGATCGATCAGCTCAGCTGCCGCGCAGCATCTCAATCACCGCACTGAAGTCCTTGTCGGCGTGGTCGGCGGCGAACTTGGCGTAGATCTCGGCGGCGTGACTGCCCAGCGGGGCAGACGAACCGGTTGAAGTCACCGCATCCATCGCCAGGCCGAGGTCTTTGTTCATCAGCGCGGTCGCGAAGCCCGGCTTGAAGTCGTTGTTGGCCGGCGACGTCGGCACCGGACCCGGCACCGGGCAATTGGTGTGCACCGCCCAGCAATTGCCGGTCGCGCCGGTGACGACGTCGAACAATGACTGCGCCGACAGCCCGAGCTTCTCGGCCAGCACGAATGCCTCACCGATCGCGATCTGTTGCACCGCCAGCACCATGTTGTTGCACACCTTGGCGGCCTGCCCGGCCCCGGCCGCACCGCAGTGAATGATCTTGCCCGCCATCGGTTCCAGCACCGGCCGCGCTCGCTGCAGCGCGGATTCGTCGCCCCCCACCATGAACGCCAACGTTCCCGCGACGGCGCCCTTCACTCCGCCGGAGACCGGTGCGTCCAGCTGGGAAACCCCGTGCGATTCTGCCAGCGAGTGCACCTCACGGGCATCGTTGACTGAGATCGTAGAGCTGTCGATGAACAGCGCACCGGCTTGCACCGCGGGCAACACGTCGGCATAGCAGCGCTTGACCACGTCACCGTTGGGCAGCATGGTAATGATTACATCGGCCTCGGCGACCGCGTCGGCAGCGCTGTCGAATATGGTGGCGCCGTTGGCGGCCCCGGCGGCCGCCGCCGCGGGCACCGGGTCGAACCCGCACACGATGTGACCGGCGGCAACCAGATTCGCCGACATGGGCGCACCCATGTTGCCCAGTCCCAAGAACGCGATCTTGAACGGCTCAGCCATTGGGTCCTTTTCCTAACCGGTTGCGCGGAACCGCGCGGCCTCGGCCCGACCGATGACCACCCGCATGATTTCGTTGGTCCCTTCCAGGATTCGATGCACCCGCAGATCGCGGACGATCTTCTCGAGACCATACTCGCGCAGGTAGCCATAGCCGCCATGCAGCTGCAGGGCCTTGTCTGCGATCTCGAAGCAGGTATCGGTGACATAGCGTTTGGCCATCGCGCACAGCTCGACCTTGTCGGCGTCGTCGGCATCTAACGCGCTCGCGGCCCGCCACAACAGCATTCGCGATGCCTCCAGCCCGGTAGCCATGTCAGCCAGGGTGAACCGGATGGTGGGTTCGTCCAGCAGGGGAGAGCCGAACGCTTGGCGCTCGCGAACGTAGGCTCCCGCCTTGTCGAAGGCGGCCTGTGCGCCGCCGAGCGAGCACGCTGCGATGTTGAGCCGACCGCCGTTGAGGCCGTTCATCGCGATGCCGAAGCCGGCACCTTCACCGTCCGCCCCGCCCAACATCGCGGCGGCGGGTATCCGCACCCCCTCCAAGATCACCTGCGCGGTGGGTTGCGCGTGCCAGCCCATCTTCTCTTCGAGCGCGCCGAAACTCAGTCCCGGAGTGCCCTTTTCGATGATGAAGGCCGATATGCCGCGCGGGCCCGGTTTCTCTGAGCCCCCGGTGCGGGCCATCACCACGTAGACGTCCGAGGCTCCCGCCCCGGAAATGAACTGCTTGACACCGTCGAGCACATAGTCTGCGTTTTTTTCCGAGCCTTGCTTGACCGCGCGGGTGCTCAAAGCGCTGGCGTCGGATCCGGCGCCGGGCTCGGTCAGGCAGTAGCTGGCGATGACATCCATCGGCGCCAACCGCGGAATCCATTCCTTGCGTTGTTCGTCGGTGCCGAACGTGTCGATCATCCATGCGCACATGTTGTGGATGGACAGGAATGCAGCGGTCGTCGGGTCGGCGATGGCTAACTGCTCGAAAATCCGGACCCCGTCGAGTCGACGCAGCCCGCTGCCGCCGACGTCATCACGGCAATAGATCGCCGCCATGCCGAGCTCGGCGGCCTCGCGCAACACTTCCGTCGGAAAATGCTCGGTGGCATCCCACTCCAGGGCGTGCGGGGCGAGGCGCTTGGCGGCGAACGCGGCTGCCGTCTCGGTGATGACGCGTTCGTCGTCGTTCAGGGTGAATAATTCCATAAGGCCCCGGCCCTAATCCATTGTCGGGATGACGAATTCGGCACCGTCCTTGATGCCGGATGGCCACCGCGACGTGACGGTCTTGACCTTGGTGTAGAACTGGATCGACGCCGGACCGTGCTGGTTGAGGTCGCCGAAGCCGGAGCGCTTCCAGCCACCAAAGGTGTGATAGGCCACCGGGACCGGAATCGGCACGTTGACACCGACCATGCCCACCTGCACCCGGGATACGAAGTCGCGGGCGGTGTCGCCGTCGCGGGTGAAGACCGCCACGCCGTTGCCGTACTCGTGCTCCGAGGGCAGCCGCAGCGCCTCCTCGTAGTCATGGGC
Organism: Mycobacterium sp.; assembly: GCA_035472875.1. GTDB lineage: Bacteria > Actinomycetota > Actinomycetes > Mycobacteriales > Mycobacteriaceae > Mycobacterium. The sequence continues at coordinate 4,616 of DATIOT010000514.1, read as the reverse complement.
GCGCACCATGCAGAGCACGGGTCCGAAGATCTCGTCGGTGTAGATCGACATGTCAGGGGTGACGTGGTCGAACAACGTCGGCCCAATGAAAAAGCCGCTTTCCAGGCTCGCGTCATCGTACGCCAGGTCGTCGCTGGTCCGGTCGCGGCCGTCGATGACTATTTCGGCGCCGGCCGCCACACCTTGATCGATGTAATCGCGCACCCGGGTCAACGCGGCCTCCGTGACCAACGGACCGTAGTCCGCCTTGGGGTCCAGACTGTGCCCCACGCGCAGGTTGTTGATCCGCTCAATAAGCCTGGCGCGCAACCGTTCCGCGGTTTGCTCACCGACCGGCACCGCGACGCTGATCGCCATGCACCGTTCTCCGGCGCTGCCGTAACCGGCACCGATCAGTGCATCGACGGCCTGGTCCAGGTCGGCGTCGGGCATCACGATCATGTGGTTCTTGGCGCCGCCGAAGCACTGCGACCGCTTGCCGGTCGCCGCGGCCGTCGCGTAGATGTATTGGGCTATGTCGGAGCTGCCGACGAATCCGACCCCTTTGATGTCGGGGTGATTAAGAATGGCGTCGACGGCTTCCTTGTCGCCGTGTACGACCTGGAAGACGCCAGCAGGCAGACCGGCTTCGATGAAGAGCTCGGCCAGCCGCACCGGCACCGACGGGTCACGCTCACTTGGCTTGAGCACGAACGCATTTCCGCAGGCAAGGGCCGGTCCGGCTTTCCACAACGGGATCATCGCCGGGAAGTTGAACGGGGTGATGCCGGCGACCACGCCCAGGGGCTGGCGCAACGAGTAGACGTCGATGCCCGGACCGGCGCCTTCGCTGTACTCGCCTTTGAGCAGGTGGGGGATGCCGATGCAGAACTCGATCACCTCGATGCCGCGCTGGATGTCGCCGCGCGCGTCGGCCAACGTCTTGCCGTGCTCGAGGGACAACAGCTCGGCCAGCTCGTCGTTGTGGTCGTTGACCAGCTCGGTGAATCGCATCAGCACGCGGGCGCGGCGCTGCGGATTCCATGCGGCCCAGTCCTTCTGGGCCTCGACGGCCGATGTCACCGCCGCGTCGACGTCGGCCTTGCCGGCCATCGGGACCTTCGCCTGAACCTGGCCGGTGCTGGGATTGAAGACGTCAGCGGTGCGGGTGGACTGGCCGGCGGTGCGCTTCCCATCGATGAAGTGCGGGATCTGTGTGGTCATGGGTGTCCTCGAGTACGCGAAGGTCGATTGGATACTAGGATATCCTAGTAAACTACCTGTGAGGCTGGCAAGTCGGGTTAGCCTTTACCCGGTATGCATACCATCGAGGCCGATTACCTCGTCATCGGCGCTGGCGCCATGGGCATGGCGTTCATCGACACGCTGGTCTCCGAGACGGAGGCACGCGTGGTACTGGTGGATCGCAACCACCAGCCGGGTGGGCATTGGACGACGGCCTACCCGTTTGTGCGACTGCATCAGCCATCGGCGTTCTACGGCGTCAACTCGTTGCGCCTCGGCAGCGACACCATCGACCAAGTCGGCTGGAACGAAGGGCTCTACGAACTAGCTACCGCGGGGGAAGTCTGCGCCTACTACGACCACGTCATGCAACAACGGTTCTTGCCGACTGGGCGGGTCCACTACTTCCCGATGGGCGAATACCTCGGCGACGGCCGCTTTGCGACGCTGGCCGGGACCGATTACAGCGTCAACGTGGTGCGTCGCGTCGTCGACGCCAGCTACATGCACGTCATGGTTCCCTCGATGCGCCCGCCGCCGTACCAGGTCGCGTCCGGCATCGAGTGCGTCCCACCGAACGACCTGCCGAGGGTTGCCGCGCACGAGCGTTACGTCATCGTCGGGGCCGGCAAGACCGGCATCGACACCTGCCTTTGGCTGCTGGGCCATGACATCGCGCCGGACCGGCTGACCTGGATCATGCCCCGCGATTCCTGGCTACTGGATCGCGCGACGATTCAGCCCGGATCGTTGTTCGCCGACCGGATCAAAGTCAGCTTCACCGCGCGACTGCGGGCCATCACGGATGCGGCGTCGGTCGACGATCTGTTTTGTCGTCTTGAGGATGCCGGCGCCCTGCTGCGGATTGATCCGGCCGTCCGGCCCACCATGTACCGCTGCGCAACGGTCACTCAGGCCGAACTGGAGCAGCTACGGCGCATCACCGATGTGGTGCGCATGGGCCACCTGCTGGGCATCGACGCCGACAGGATGGTCCTCGACGGCGGCGTCGTATCTGCTGACGGCAGCGCACTATACATCGATTGCACCGCTGACGGTGCCGAAAAGCGGCCTGCTACACCCATTTTCGATACCAGCCGCATCACACTACAAAGCGTGCGCGGGTGCCAACAAGTATTCAGCGCCGCGCTCATCGCCCACGTCGAGGCGGCTTACCCCGATGACGCCGTAAAAAACCAGCTTTGCGTGCCGTTGCCGCACCCCGACACCGACCTGGACTGGTTACGCATCACGCTGGCCGACTTTGGCAATCAGCTGCGCTGGCTCGATGACCCGGACTTGACCGCCTGGCTCTCGGCGGCGCGCCTGGACATTCTCGGACATCTGATGGGCCACCTGCAGGCGCCAGGGTCGGGGAAGCCCCGAGTGCGGGATCGGATACTGCGCATGACCCAGTCGGCGTTATCGGCCACCGCGGCGAAACTGGAGCAGTTGATGGTCGACGAAGCCTCACTTACCGCGCCCTTACCCCAGGTGTAACCCGAGCTGATATTGGTCGGTGAAGGAGGCACCGTGGCGGCACAAAACGAACCCGTCGGCCCGCGCCCGCTGCGCGCGGTGCCCGACGACGGCTACCCCGACTGGGAAGCGGTGTACCAGGACAACGCGGCCTGGGTGTACCGCACGCTGTTCGCCCGGGTCGGCAACCGCGCCGACGCCGAGGACCTCACCGCCGAGGTCTTCCTCGCCGCGCTGCGGCCGTTGCGCCTGACTGCCAGTATCGGCGAGGTGCGCGCATACCTGCGGGCCACTGCTCGAACGGTGTTGGCCGCGCACTGGCGCGAGACCATGGGTCGAGAGATAACCTCGATCGAAGATATCGAACAACCACCCGATAGTGAGGAAGCGATCAGCACCGCGCCCCAGCGTGTCGCCCAGGTTCTCGACAGTCTGCCCGACCGGTATCGCCAGATTCTGGAAATGCGTTTCTTGCAAGGTAATTCGATCAAGGAGTCTGCTGCCGAACTTGGAATCAGCGTTGCCAATGCCAAAGTGCTCCAACACCGCGCTCTGCGACTGGCAGCACAGGTCAACGATGGAGGCCAGCCATGAACGCGCGAGGGTTGCGCCGCTACGTCGACGATCTGCTGCGGGGTCACCGGCCTAAGGCATTTGCGCCCGACGACTTCGAGGCGGCGCAGATCCGAACGGCGATCGAACTGCGAGCGGCCCGGCAGGGCCCTGATGTGGGAGACGCACCGCGCCAGGAATTCCTCACCGACCTCCACCATCGTCTCGCCGAGCAAATGGATGGCACGCCGCCGGAAGCGGCGCCGAAGCAGAGCACGACGCGCCGTCAGGTCATCGTGGGCACGTCGGCCGCCGCGGCCGCCGCGGTCGCCGCGGTTTCCATCGATCGAGCCGTAATCGGGAGCCCAACCGAAGGCCCCGCCGTCGCCGGACAGCTCACGCCCAACAACGGAAGTTGGCTGCGGGTCGCGGCCAGTTCGGACGTGCCGGACGGGCTCATGCACCCATTTGATCTGGGCTCAGTCAGTGGATTCGTCCGACGTGTCGACGGCAAACCGCAAGCCATATCCGGGGTGTGCACTCATCAAGGCTGCCGGCTGTGGTTCGACGCGCCTGATGACGCGCTGCGCTGCCCCTGCCACTCGACATCGTTCTCACCCACCGGACGGGTGCTCACCCACCAATTGCCGATCGCACCAAAGCCATTGCCGACATTGATGGTTCGCGAGGTCAACGGGGTGATCGAGGTGTTCGCACCGCCGCTCCACGACGAACCGGCCTAGCTGGTGTAACCCACCTCACTATCTCTTGGCATGAATATCGCCAGGATTCGAAAACATTTGGTCGCCGTCTTGGCCGTCAGTGTGCTGCTGCTGGCCGGATGCTCTGCTTCGCACCACAATGCGCAGCCGTCGGTAACCTTCGGATCGAATGCCAGCGGCACGCCGGGAATGCCAGGCATGAGCGCGATGCCGTCGATGCCGGGTGCACCGCAGGGCACGGCGTCATCAACTGGGGCGCCGGCGGCGGTCGCAGGCGACCAGGTCACCATCGACAACTTCGCCTTCGCACCGGCCACCTTGACCGTCAAGGTGGGCAGCGCCGTCACGTGGACCAACCGCGACGAAGAACCGCACACGGTGGCCGCGAGCGACGGATCCTTTCACTCGCCCGGGATGGGGACCGGGGCCACCTTCTCGCACACCTTCTCCACAGCGGGAAAGTTCGACTACGTCTGCTCGATTCACCCGTCCATGCACGGCACTGTGGTGGTGACGCAATGAGCCAAGATCCGCACACCATGACCCGCCGTCAGCTCATCCGGCACACGGCATGGTTCGGAGCGGCCGTAGGCCTGGCCGTCGCCGGTGGCGAGGTCATCTCACATGTTGCCGGCGCGG
>DATIOT010000513.1:0-4872 GCA_035472875.1 Mycobacterium sp. | reverse complement strand
GAACATGTCCCCGTCGCTGAAGTGCTCGACCAAGAACCCGTCGGGATCGCGCCAGTAGTCGAAGATCTGGCTGCCCTGAATATGCCTGCCGATCCCCCACGATCGGTGATACCCCAACTCGCGCAAGTACTCGCCGCCCGCGGCGATCGTGTCCAGATCGCACACCTGATACGCGGAGTGCACATAGCGGTTCGACGGGCCCAACGCCAGCGCCAGCGTGTGGTGGTCGCTGGGTGTCGATCCGCGGTCGCACCGGATGAAGCTCATCGCCGGGCCGCGGTCACGCTGGCCGGGGTAGTACATGAAATCGCTGACGATCAACCCGAAGTGGTCGAGGTACCAGTTCAGCGCCTGGCGATACTTGGTGCTCTGCAGCACGACATGTCCTAACCGCTGCACGCGAGCCGGCTCCCGCGGAGGCCGCTGGGTGGCGTTGGTGCGCCGCAACTCGTGCCCGAAGTTGAAGATGTGCGGCGGTTGTGCGGGAAGCTCGGCCAACTCGTGCGTCCCAGCGACGACGCGGACCGGAATCCCGCTGGGATCGGTCAGTTCTACCGCGACGCCGCCGATGGCCTCCGGCAGCGTGTGGATTTGTGTCCCGGTCGCGCCGGCAAGCCGCTCGACGTCGGCCCGGTCCTCGGCGGCAAACGCCGTGCCGACGAAGCGCGAGCGCGGCCCGCGGCGGACGATCACGCAGGGTGATCCGGCATCGGTGCCGCGCAGCTGCAGCTCGTCGGCGGTGTGCAGCACGGTGGTGAAACCGAACGCCCGCGCGAAGGCTTCCGCGCGGACCAGGTCAGGTTTCTGGAATTCCAGCCAGGCTAGATCGCGAACCTTGATCAGGGGATTCCGGGAGCGTCCGGGGTGCTCTTCGCGCAGCGCGCCTTGGTCGCTGTGCAGGTCTTTGTGGGCGTCGACGTGCGCGGGCACGGTGTCTCCTTCGCTTGACTGACGATATCGTCACTTACTAGACCACCTGCCGTCAAGGGTTTCTGACGAAATTCTCAATATTGATGATTTCTGATAACATCTGCTCATGACCGCGGCACAACCAGTTGCCAACAACCGCCTGGAACGGCGCAAGATGCGCACTCGCTCGGCACTCATCCGCGCCGCACAAACTTTTGTCGCGGCCGGCAAACTCAACGTGCCGGTTCTCGAAATCACCCAGGCCGCGGACGTCGGGATGGGTTCGTTCTACAACCACTTCGACAGCAAGGAAGAGCTGTTCGAGGCCGCGGTCAATGACGTACTCGACGAACTCGGCGCGATACTCGACAAGCTCACCGCCGAGGGCGAGGATCCGGCGGTGACATTCGCCCGCAGTTTCCGGCTAATCGGGCGGTTGTTCAGGCGGCGCCCGGAGATGTGCCGGGTGCTTCTCAACTCCGGGTTGACGTTGATCTCCGCTGACCGCGGCCTGGCTCCGCGGGCTCTGCGTGACATCAGTGTCGCTGGGCGCGCCGGCCGGTTCACAGTGGACGATCCTGAGCTCGCGTTGTCGGTGGCAGGCGGCGCGCTGCTGGGGCTGGGCCAGCTGCTGCATGACCAGCCCGAACGCAGCGATACCGAGGCTGCCGATCGCGCCGCCCGCGACGTGCTGATCATGTTCGGCCTGCCTGCCGACGAGGCCGCGGAGATCTGCCGTCGGCCGCTGCCTGACCTCGACGAGCTGACCGAGACCGACTCCGCGGCGTGATCTGCATCGACACGTTTGGTTGGTCGGACTCCTGCGGGTGATTCAGTCAGCTGCTCGCGCTGGCTGACGAACTGAAGCTGGCCGCATTGCCGAGCACGCGTTGCTCGATCAGGTCGGCGCCACGAGCGACGCCGCCGGTCGCTGCGAAGCCCGCCGCGACCCGCCGTGCGCCGTCTGTCATGGTCATCGCCTGTCGGACCTTCGAGGACAGCCGAGACGCGGTCAGCTTCTTAGCCGGCAGACGAGTTCCGCAGCGCGCCACCTCGACCCGTCGCGCTACCTCGAATTGGTCCCGCCCAAACGGCACCACGCACACCGGAACGCCTCGGGCTAGGGCCTTTTGAGTCCCGCCCATGCCACCATGGGTGATCGCACACACCGCGCGGTCCAACACGGGGCCGTGCGGAACGAACTGGACCACCGTTGCGTTCGGTGTCAGTGCGATGTCGCTCGGTAGCCCGGCGGGCAGTGTCGCGACGACATGCACGGGTTCGTTCGCGAGCGCGGCTATCGCGGTCCTGACGAGCTTTTCGTCGGCCTGCTGTTGCGACGACGTGGTGACCAGTACGACCGGCCGGTCAATCGCCGTGAGCCAGTCGGGAACGGCATCCATGGCCGGTTCGAACATGCAGGGACCGATCATCTGTACGGCATCGCCCCAGTCCGTTTGCGGATACTCGAACGGCTTGCCGCTCGCCACCAGCATCAGCGGGGCCCGCCGCATGAACTCGTCCGCCGAAGCGACCGGCGGCGCACCGGCGCTCGCACGAATCTTGTTGCCCGCCGGCAATACCGCCCTTTCCATCATGCCAATTGCGATGGGCCGCAGCACGGCGTCGCGTATGCGGCCCAGCACGCCGGGCAGTGGAGCCAGACCCAGCCCGAAAGGCGGCACTCCGGGTGATTGCAGAGCCGGTGTGTAGGGGGAAAAGCATGCCCACGGGGTGTCACCCGCGTCCGCGACCGATAGGGCGCCCCAGCAATTGACATCGACGAGTAACGCGTCGGGGCGCGTGCGTTCGACCGCGTCGGCGAAGTCGGCGACTTCGTATGCGGCGCGTCGGCAGAACACGTCGACCGCCCTCTTCAGGGCACCACGAGGATTCGAAGCCTTCCAGTCATCGTTGACGATGGCCTCGATTCGCGGATCGATGATGTCGGTGGCGAAACCCAGATCCCGCGCCATGTCCACGCCCGTGGAGAGCGTCCGCAGATGAATTTCGTGACCACGGGCGGACAACTCCAGCATTAAGGCGCTGAATGGGAATAGATGGCCGAGTGCCGGCGAGGTGTAGGCCAAGATCGTTGCCATTGTCCTCACATCTTCTGGTGCAGTTTGAGCATGGGTTCTCACATTGTTTCCAATCGACCGTTCCGTGTCAGTACCGCTGGCAACCATATGTACTGGGTGCCAGCACCATTCGGCCGCCCCCGGGTCCGCTCCCGCGCTGCGCTTCCGACCAACAGGCGACTTTCAAGTGTGCTATCACGGGCGCTATCACATTTGTGAATCGTCTGATGTGGCCGGTGTGATTCGACGCTGTCTCAACGAATAGTGCTGGCCACCAACACCAATGGTTGCCAGCGGTACCGACACCGGCCACCTCATAAGCGACACTGTGGATATGCATTCAAGGATCCACCTTCGGCGCTCTTGGGGCGAGTTTCGCTTTTGCACAGCAGCTTTCGTTGGGATCTAGGTGTCGGCTGTGTCAAGCGCAGCTTTCGCCCTGTCCCTGCTCGCGGCGATCGACCCAGTCCGGATCGGGATCACAGCGCTTCTGATCTCACGGCCAAGACCCATGCTCAATCTGCTCGCCTTCTGGGTCGGCGGCATGACCGCGGGCATCGTGGCAGCCTTCGGTGCTCTGCTCTTTCTACGCGACTTCACGCTTTCTGTTATGCAAGCGGTGGTTTCGGCTGCCAGCAGCCCGAGTGTCGCCTACCTGCTGGCCGCCATCGGTGTACTGGCGGTGTCGCTCGCCGCGTTGATGCTGGCGCGCTTCGGGGTGCGTCAGCGCTCAGTCGTGCCGGTGACCGACGGTGAGTCCGCGGTCCTGATGCAAGAGCCGAATGCACCGACCGGGTCCGGCCGACTATCGATCCGCGGCCGGCTCGAAGGCGGGTCATTATCGGTAGCGTTCATCGCAGGCCTGGCATTGGCAACGCCACCTGTTGAATACATGGCGGCGATCATCGCGATTGCCGCATCCGAACCGACTACGGCTGGGCAGCTCGGCGCGGCCCTCATGTTCACCATCGTGGCGTTCACGGTCGTCGAGGTTCCGCTGCTCACCTACCTCACGTCGCCGGCGCACACGCTCGCCATCGTGCGGCGGCTGAACGATTGGATAAGCGCGCGACGCCAGGCCATCCCCGCCGTGCTCATCGGCGCAATCGGTTCCCTACTCTTGGTTTCCGGCCTGGGCAGGATCTAACGTGTGCCTCTGCAGCCGACACCCCATACACCACGCGCAGGTCTCGAGCTAGCCGGTCGGTCCGGTTGGCGGCCGTGATGTCGCGCAGTGCGCGCGGCGGCAGGCCGCGGTCCGATATGAGCTCGCCGAAATCAACGCCGCCCGCGTCCGCACTACTTGGCTTCCAGTACGTAGGCGGCTTGACCACCCGGCTCGGATGCGGCGGCCGATGCGCTGTGCCACGAGGCTTGTTGACCCATTCGTGCAACCCATTTCGGCGCCCACCAGTTCAACCGCCCCATCACGTGCATGAACGCCGGCACGAGCAGCATGCGCACCAGGGTCGCATCGGCCAGCACCGCCAGCGTCAAGCCGACACCGAACATCCGCATGAACGACACCTGAGCGGCGATCAGGGCGGCGAATGAAATGGACATGATCAGGGCCGCGGCGGTGATCACGCGCCCGGTTTTGGCCAAACCCAGCGCCACACTCTCGTCGTTATCGGCCGCCGTTCGGTTGGATGCCAGCCAGTGCTCATGGATCCGCGACACGAGGAAGACCTCGTAGTCCATCGACAACCCAAAAGCGATGCAGAACAACACCACCGGCATGGTGAGCACCAGTGTGCCGGTGGCAGTGGTACCCAATCCGCCAAAGTGGCCGTCCTGGAAGATCCACACCAGTGCACCGAACGCGGCGGTCAACGACAAGCCACTGAGCAGCAGTGTTTTCAGCGGCAGCACTGCGCTGCCG
>DATIOT010000512.1:0-10627 GCA_035472875.1 Mycobacterium sp. | reverse complement strand
GACGGCGCCGACGACGGGATGCCACTGCCGAATCGGCTGCTGGCGGCCAAGCCGCTGGTGGCGCTGGGTGCGATGGCGTACTCGCTGTACCTGTGGCATTGGCCGCTGCTCATCTTCTGGCTGTCCTATACCGGACATCGGCACGCCGACTTTGTCGAAGGCACGACAATATTGCTTATCTCGGGATTGCTGGCTTACCTGACCACCCGGCTCGTCGAGGACCCGTTGCGCTACGGGACACCCGCCCGCGCGTCATCCCCGGCACCAGCTATCCCCTGGCCGGCGCGCCTGGGCCGGCCGACGATCGTGCTGGGGTCAGCGGTCATGCTGCTTGGTGTCACGCTGACCGCAACCTCATTCACCTGGCGTCAACATGTCACGGTCTTGCGTGCCGCGGGCAAAGAGCTCAGCGTGCTCAACCCGCAGGACTACCCCGGCGCGCGTGCCCTGACCGAACACGTTCGGGTGCCCAGGCTGCCGATGCGGCCCTCAGTCCTGGAGGTCAAGCACGACCTCCCGGTCTCCACCAGGGACGGCTGCATAAGTGACTTCGTCAACCCGGCGGTAGTCAACTGCACCTACGGCGACCTGGCCGCCACCCGGACCATCGCGCTGGCGGGCGGGTCGCACGCCGAACACTGGCTGCCCGCGCTGGACCTGCTCGGCCATGTGCACCACTTCAAAGTCGTGACATATCTCAAAATGGGCTGCCCGTTGTCCACCGAGCAAGTCCCGCTGATCATGGGCAACAACGCCCCGTACCCGCAGTGCCGTGAGTGGGTGCAACGGACGATGACCAAACTGATCACCGACCGACCCGACTACGTGTTCACCACAACGACCCGGCCGTGGAACATCAAAACCGGTGACGTGATGCCGGCCACCTACATTGGCATCTGGCAAACGTTATCCGACAACAACATTCCTATCCTCGGCATCCGAGACACCCCCTGGCTGGTCAAAGACGGCCAACCGTTCGATCCCGCGGACTGCCTGGCCAAAAAGGGCGGTAACGCTCAGTCGTGCGCGGTCAAGCGTTCCGACGCACTGGCCGACCACAATCAAACCCTCGACTTCGTCGCGCAGTTCCCGCTGCTCAAGGTGCTCGACGTGTCGGACGCGATCTGCCGAACCGACGTCTGCCGTCCGGTCGAAGGAAATGTGCTGATCTACCACGGCGCTCATCACATCACCCCGACCTACATGCGGACCATGGCCCACGAGCTCGGCCGGCAGATCGCGGCCAACACCGGTTGGTGGTGACGTGCCCCTCAAGTCCGTCAGCAGACACTCACGGGGAGTCCCCGCACGGATAAGGTCGAGAGATGCCGTCGAACAATCCAGCCGCGACGTCGGGCGTCGCGTCACCTGACACCGACGCTGCCGCACCCACTCTGCCCACTGTGTGGCCGGGCAATGCCTATCCACTCGGGGCTTCATATGACGGCGCAGGGACTAACTTTTCGCTGTTTTCCGAAATCGCCGAGAAGGTCGAGCTATGTCTGATCGACGACAACGGCAATGAGTCACGAATCCCCCTCGATGAGGTTGACGGATACGTCTGGCACGCCTATCTGCCGAACATCACCCCGGGCCAGCGCTACGGCTTTCGCGTGCACGGGCCATTCGATCCAGCCGCCGGCCACCGCTGCGACCCCAGCAAGCTGCTGCTCGACCCGTACGGAAAGGCCTTCTACGGCGATTTCACCTTTGGGCAGGCGCTATTCTCCTACGACCTGAAAGCCGTCGACCCGGAGAACGATGGGGTCGATCCCGGGACTCCGCCCATGGTCGACTCGCTCGGCCACACCATGACCAGCGTGGTGAGCAGCCCATTCTTCGACTGGGGGTCCGACCGAGCGCCACTCACCCCGTACCACGAGACAGTCATCTACGAGGCCCACGTCAAGGGCATGACGCAGACCCACCCCGGTGTCCCGGAGGGACTTCGGGGCACCTATGCCGGACTGGCCCACCCAGCGGTGATCGATCACCTCAAGTCGCTCAATGTCACCGCCCTCGAACTGATGCCAGTTCATCAATTCATGCACGACTCGCGACTGCTGGACTTGGGGTTGCGAAACTACTGGGGCTACAACACGTTCGGGTTCTTCGCCCCGCACAACCAGTACGCGTCCAACCGCAAGGCCAGCGTCGCCGAGTTCAAGACCATGGTGCGCAGCCTGCACGAAGCCGGCATCGAGGTCATCCTCGACGTGGTCTACAACCACACCGCCGAGGGCAACCACCTGGGGCCGACGATCAACTTCCGCGGCATAGACAACGCGGCCTACTACCGGCTCGTCGACGAGGACCTGCGGTTGTACAAGGACTTCACCGGCACCGGCAACAGCCTCAACGCCCGACACCCGCACGTCCTGCAGCTGATCATGGACTCGCTGCGCTACTGGGTGACCGAAATTCACGTCGACGGGTTCCGCTTCGACCTGGCTTCCACGCTGGCCCGTGAGTTGCACGACGTCGACCGATTGAGCGCGTTCTTCGATCTGGTGCAGCAGGATCCGATAGTCAGCCAGGTCAAGCTGATCGCCGAGCCGTGGGATGTCGGCGAAGGCGGATACCAAGTCGGCAATTTCCCGGGTTTGTGGACCGAGTGGAACGGGAAGTACCGCGATACTGTGCGTGACTACTGGCGGGGCGAGCCCGCGACCCTCGGCGAGTTCGCGTCCCGGTTGACCGGGTCGTCGGACCTCTACGAGGCGACCGGCCGGCGCCCTGGCGCCAGCATCAACTTCGTCACGGCCCACGACGGGTTCACGCTCAATGACCAGGTGTCCTACAACGAAAAACACAACGAAGCCAACGGCGAAGACAATCGCGACGGGGAAAGCCACAATCGGTCGTGGAACTGTGGCGTCGAAGGGCCCACCGACGACCCTGACGTCGTGGAGCTGCGCTGCCGTCAGATGCGCAACTTCTGGGCCACCCTGATGGTCAGCCAGGGCACGCCGATGATCGCGCACGGCGACGAAATGGGGCGCACCCAAAATGGCAACAACAACGTCTATTGCCAGGACTCCGAATTATCTTGGATGGACTGGTCTTTGGTGGACAAGAATGCCGATCTGCTGGCATTCGCCCGCAAGGTGACCAGCCTGCGCAACAAGCACCCGGCGTTTCGCCGGCGCAGATTTTTCGAGGGTGAGCCGATCCGTAGTGGCGACGAGGTCCGCGATATCGCCTGGTTGACCCCGGGCGGCCGGGAGATGACCCATGAGGATTGGGACAAGAGCTTTCACCACAGATGCGTGGCGGTGTTCCTCAACGGAGACGCCATCGCCGCACCCGATGCCCGTGGCGAGCGCGTAATAGACGACTCATTTCTGTTGTGCTTCAACGCACATGATGACTATGTGGAGTTCGTTACACCGCAAGACGACTATGCACAGGAGTGGACCGTGGAGCTGGACACCAACCACCCCGTCGGTGACGCCGACCAAGTGGTGGCGGCCGAAGCCAAGATAAGAGTAGAGGCGCGCTCGCTGCTGATCCTGCGTAAGACCGCCTGACACATGGCTTTTCCGGTACTCTCCACCTACCGGTTACAGCTGCGCGGCCCTTCCAGTGGATTTGGTTTCACTTTCGCAGACGCCGAGAACCTGCTGGAATATCTCGACGACCTCGGGGTATCACATCTTTACCTGTCCCCCATCATGACCGCGGTCCGTGGGTCCAGCCACGGATACGACGTCACCGACCCGACAACGGTGTCCCCGGAGCTGGGCGGTGCCGACGGCCTGGAGCGGCTGTCTGCCGCGGCGCGGGCGCGCGGCATGGGACTGATCGTCGACATCGTGCCCAACCACCTCGGGATCGACAAACCCGAGCAGAACGCGTGGTGGTGGGACGTCTTGCGGCACGGGCGATCCTCGGCCTATGCGGCGTTCTTCGATATCGACTGGGACCTTGACCAGGACGGCCGAATCGTGCTGCCGCTATTGGGTTCCGACGAGGACGCCGCCAACCTGACAGTCGACGGGGACCTGCTGCGCCTGGGCGACCTGGCGCTGCCGGTCGCCCCCGGTACCGGGGAAGGCACCGGCTCAGAGGTCCACACCCGCCAGCACTACCGGCTCGTGGGCTGGCGAAACGGAGTCTGCGGGTATCGCCGCTTCTTCTCGATCACCTCGCTGGCCGGGCTGCGTCAGGAAGACCGCGCGGTGTTCGACGCCAGCCACGCCGAAGTCGCCCGCTGGTTCAGCGGGGGACTCGTCGACGGCGTGCGCATCGACCACCCGGACGGATTGTCCGACCCCTGCGGCTATTTGGCCTGGTTGCGCCAACTGCTCGGCCCGGAGGCCTGGATCGTGATCGAGAAGATCCTGGCCGTCGACGAGGCGCTGGAGCCCACACTGCCGGTGGCCGGGACTACCGGGTACGACGCGCTGCGCGAAGTGGGCGGAGTCTTCGTCGACCCGGCAGGGGCACCAGCGCTCACCGCGCTGGTCGAGTCCACCGGTATGGATTATCACGCGATGCCGGCACTGTTGGCCGACCTCAAGATACACGCGGCTACCGACACCCTGGCCAGCGAACTGGGCAGGCTGCGACAGTCTATCGCCGCGGCGGCGGGCACCGATCATCCGCTGCTACCCGAGGCCGTCGCCGCACTGCTCAGCCATATCGGGGTCTACCGCTGCGACTATCCTGGCCTGGCCGCGATCCTGCCCAGCGCGTTAGCCGAAACCCAGGCGGCATCACCACAGTTGGGGCCGGCACTGCAGGTGATCGCCGCAGGGGTGGCCCGTGGCGGCGAAGCCTCGGTACGCCTGCAACAACTGTGCGGCGCGGTGACCGCCAAAGCGGTCGAGGACTGCATCTTCTACCGCGATGCCCGCCTGGTGTCACTCAACGAGGTGGGTGGCGAACCACACCGGTTTGGTGTCGGCGCCGCCGAATTCCATCACAGTGCCACCACCCGCGCCCGGTTGTGGCCGCAGGCGATGACGACGCTGTCCACCCACGACACCAAACGGGGTGAGGACGTGCGCGCCCGCATCGGCGTCCTGTCGCAGGTGCCGTCGCTATGGACGGAATTCGTCGCCCGCTGGGAACTCGAGGCGCCCTCCCCCGATCCCGCGACGGGACAATTCCTGTGGCAGAACATCGTCGGGGTGTGGCCGGTCAGCGGTGAGGTCACCAGCGAGCTGCGCGACCGGCTGCACGGCTACGCCGAGAAAGCCATTCGGGAGGCGGCCTGGCATACCTCGTGGAACGACCCGGATACCGCGTTCGAGGAGGCGGTGCACCGTTGGCTGGATACCGTGCTCGACGGGTCGGTGGCCGGTCAGCTGACCGAACTTGTCGGCAGACTCAACCCGCATGCCGCAAGTGACGCCCTGGGCCAGAAACTACTCGCGCTTACCGTGCCCGGCATACCCGATATCTACCAGGGCACCGAGCTGTGGGACGACAGCCTGGTCGACCCGGACAACCGCCGCGCAGTCGACTATGCGGGCCGCCGAGCCGCACTGAAAGAGTTGCAGCATCCGAAAATCCGCGTCGTCACAACAGCGCTTCGGCTGCGGCGCTCCCGTCCGGACAGCTTCCTGCACGGTGAATACATTCCTGTGCTCGCCGGCGGGCAAGCCAGCGATCACGTGGTGGCGTTCCGCCGGGGCGACGACATCCTGGTCGCGGTGACCCGCTGGACGGTGCAGCTGGCCGAAACGGGCTGGGGTAACACCATGCTGCCGCTACCCGACGGCTCCTGGACCGACACCCTCACCGGTGCCATGGCAAGTGGACCGACGTCGGCCGCCGAATTGTTCGCGGACCTGCCCGTCGTCCTGCTGGAGCGCGACCATGAATGAATTCCGCGTCTGGGCGCCCAAACCCGCGCTGGTGCGGCTCGACGTCGACGGCGAGGTGCACGCGATGAGGCGCTCGGCTGACGGCTGGTGGCACGCGAACGTCCAGGCAGCGCCGGACGCCCGGTACGGGTACCTGCTCGACGACGATCCAGCCGTGCTGCCCGACCCGCGATCACCGCGTCAACCCGACGGGGTGCACGCCCGCTCGCAATTGTGGGACGCGGCAGCTGCGACCTGGACCGACAGCGCGTGGCGCGGCCGGCCGGTCGAAGGCGCGGTGATCTACGAGCTGCACGTCGGCACCTTCACCGGCGAGGGCACCCTCGACTCCGCCATCGAAAGGCTCGACTACCTGGTCGATCTCGGAGTCGACTTCGTCGAGCTGATGCCCGTCAACTCCTTCGCCGGCACTCACGGCTGGGGATATGACGGCGTGTTGTGGTACAGCGTGCACGAACCCTATGGCGGTCCCGACGGCCTAGTTCGCTTCGTCGATGCCTGCCACGCACGAGGTTTGGGTGTATTGATCGACGCGGTGTTCAACCACTTCGGCCCGTCGGGCAACTACCTGCCGCGGTTCGGCCCGTACCTCTCGTCGGCAAGCAACCCCTGGGGGGAAGGCATCAACATCGCCGACGCCAACTCAGACGAGGTGCGGCGCTACATCATCGGGTGCGCGCTGCGCTGGATGCGCGACTTCCACGCCGACGGTCTGCGACTGGACGCCGTACACGCGCTGGTCGACACCACGGCCGTCGACATCCTCGAGGAGCTCGCCACCGAAACGGACTGGCTGTCAAGACAGGTGGGCCGTCCGCTATCGCTGGTCGCCGAAAGCGATCTCAATGACCCCCGGCTGATCACCACGCGCGATCGCAACGGCTATGGGATTACCGCGCAATGGGATGACGATATCCATCACGCCATCCACACCGCGGTATCCGGCGAGCGCCAGGGCTACTACGCCGACTTCGGTTCACTGGCCACGCTGGCCGGGACACTGCGCCGCGGCTACTTCCACGCCGGCACGTATTCGTCGTTCCGCCGACGCCGCCACGGGCGGCCGCTGGACACCTCGACCATCCCGGCGACCAGGTTGCTCGCCTACACCTGCACGCACGATCAGGTCGGCAACCGCGCTCTCGGGGACCGGCCATCACAGCAGCTGACCGGCGGCCAGCTGGCGATCAAGGCCGCCCTAGTTCTTGGATCTCCCTACACCGCAATGCTTTTCATGGGCGAGGAGTGGGGAGCGTCGACCCCGTTCCAGTTTTTCAGCTCACATCCCGAGCCGGAGTTGGCCCGCGCCACTGCGGAGGGACGTAGAGCCGAATTCGCCGAACACGGCTGGGACGCCGACGAGATTCCCGACCCGCAGGACCCACAGACATTTCAGCGCTCCAAGCTGAATTGGGACGAGGTCGGCTCCGGCGAGCATATCCGGCTGCTCCGGCTGTATCGCGATCTGATCGTGCTGCGCCGCAACGAGGCCGATCTCGCCGACCCGTGGCTGGAGCACCTAATTATCGACTACGACGAGGACCGGCAGTGGATCAGCGTGCGCCGCGGCCGATTGCACATCGTGTGCAATTTGAGCGCCGAACCGGTTACGGTTCCGGTCGCCGGCGAGGTGGTGCTGGCCTGGGATCCGCCGATCGTCGGCGACACAACCACGGAGCTGCCGGCACATTCGTTCGCAATACTTCGCCGTGGATAACTCAAACGCGGCCCCGGAAGGGGTTCGGTTCACCCGCGACCAACTGAAGGGTTTCACGGGTAAGACCCTGCCGGACTTGATATCTCACCAGGTTCGACTGCTGTTTGTGGGGATCAACCCAGGCTTGAGAAGCGTTGCGGTTCAGGCTCACTTCGCTCCCCGCGGCAATCGATTCTTTCCGGCGCTCTTCCGTGCCGGTGTCACCGATCGTCTCATCGACGCCTCGTCAGGGTTTTCGATCGCTGACCGAGAGTACTTGTTGGGTCGCGGGATCGGCATCACGAGCCTTGTCGAGAGAGCGACCGCCAGCGCAGACGAGCTCACGGCTGGCGAGCTCGTCAAAGGCACGCAGAAACTGGGCGAACTGGTTGGGGAGTTCTCGCCTCAAGCTGTCGCCATCTTGGGGATTACCGCGTACCGAGAAGCCTTCAACGACCGGCTGGCGAAGCTCGGGAAGCAACAGTCGCCTTACCCCGCAAGCGAACTGTGGGTAGTTCCCAACCCGAGCGGCCGCAACGCCCACGCGCCGCTGGATCGCCTCGCGGCCGCATACGGCGAAGTCGCCCGAGCCGCCGGCATTCGCCTGACCGCCGCGCCTACACGCTAGGACGCCCTGTCGCGACCACCGCGTCGGCGACTGCGTCAGCGAGTGCGTCGATCTCGTCTGCAGCCAGGTCTGCGATGGTGATGCGCATGCCCGGGCCGGTGCGAATCCGGAATCGTGTTCCCGGCGCCGCAGCCCAACCCGCGTTGAGCAGCCGGGTAATTGCGACCGTCTCGTCCGGTACCGGGACCCACACGTTGAGCCCGGACCGACCGTCGGCGGTAACCCCGCGCTCGGCCAATGCGGTGCGTAACCGCGTGCGGTTGCGGGCGTATTGCTCTTCGGCCTTGCGGATGAGCCGCGTCGCTGCGTCGTCCGACCAAAGGCTGACCGCGAGCCCTTGCAATAGGTGGCTCACCCAGCCCGGCCCGAGCCGCAGTCGTCCGTGCACCCGCTCAACAGTGCGGTGGTCTCCAGCCAGGACAGCGATCCGCAGGTCGGGGCCGTAAGCCTTGGATGCTGACCGCACGAATGCCCAGTGGCTGGTTGATCCGGCCAACGTGTGCAGCGACGCGCCGGAAATGCCTGCGCAGTGATCGTCTTCGACAAGCAGCACATGGTCGGTCCGGCCGGACAACATGCTGCGTAGCGCATCGGCGCGATCAGCGGATAGCGCCGCACCGGTCGGGTTCTGCGCGCGATTGGTGACAACCAACGCGCGCACTCCACGGCTCAGCGCCCGAGCCATGTCAGCGACCAGCGGCCCGTCGTCGTCGACCCGCACCGGCTCAGCTGAAAGCCCCAGCGCGGCAAGCAGATCCAGCATGTTGGCCCAGCCCGGATCCTCGACGGCCACCCGGTCACCCGGACGCAGGTGCGCGGTGAGCGCCCGCTCGATGCCATCCAGCGCACCGCTGGTCACCGCGAGGTGATCGGCCGGGACGCCATCCGCGGTCAGGGCCGCGTGGGTGTAGTCGACCAGCTCGGGCAACATCGCCGGCTCCCCATACAAAACCGGGCGGCGGACGGCAGCACTCGCCTGCGGGACGGCCGCGATGGGCAGCAGCGCGGGGTCTGGGTTCCCGGTCGACAGATCGCGGACGCCGGCAGGGACGTCAAGCCCGAGCAAGGAGCGGGGTGTGGTCGCGGGGCGGTGGCGCACTCGCGTGCCGCGCCGGCCACCAGTTTCAACCGCCCCGCGATCGCGCAGCAGGCGGTAGGCCGCGGCGGCGGTGTTGGCATTTACACCGAGCTGGGCGGCAAGTTCGCGGATCGGCGGCAGCGCGTCGCCTGGCCCCAGCGTGCCCGCCGAGATTGCCTCTTCGACGTTGGCGGCTATGGATTCCGCGCCCGCCCCCGCTATGCTGTATTGTACTGACACATACACTATTGTGTACTATTACAAACTAAAGGGCAATCCGTTGATCACCCACTCAGAGACCTACCAACCGACGCCGCGCACGACGCCCACTCGCTATCGGGAACGCGCTCGCTACGACCGCGAAATCGTGCATCGCGTCCTGGATGAGGCCCTGATCTGTCACCTGGGCTACCTCAGCGCCGGCCGTCCGGTGGTCTTGCCGACGACACACGCCCGCCTCGGCGAAACCCTCTACCTGCACGGCTCCACCGGCAGCGGCCCGATGCTCGCCGCCAAGGCAGCGCCGTCCGGATTGCCCGTCTGCGTCACCACCACGCTCGTCGACGGGCTGGTGCTGGCCCGCTCGGCGCTGCATCATTCGCTGGTCTACCGCTCAGTTGTGGTGATGGGCGACGCACGCGTTGTCGAAGACCCGGCGGAGAAGCTGCGGGCGTTGCACTCGCTGCTCGATCACATCGCACTGGGGCGCGCCGCCGACTGCAGGACCCCGAACGCGCGTGAGCTCGCCGCCACCGGGGTGCTGGCCCTCGACCTCTTCGAGGTTTCGGCCAAGGTACGCACCGGCGGGCCGGTTGACGAGCCGGAAGATTGCGCGCTGCCGCACTGGGCTGGCGTGGTGCCGTTGAGCCTGACGGCCGGAACACCGGTGCCGGCTGACGACCTCGATCCGACTACCGCGGTGCCGCCGTATCTGACTCGGTACACGCGTTAACGGCGTCGAGCGTCGACTTGTTTGCGCTGCTTTCGCCCGACAACCCGACGTTCGACGCCCTGGGCTACAAGAGGTAGCGGTAGGCCGCCGAACCGGGCTCGAGGGTTTCGACGTGGAGTTCCGTTGCGCGCATCCGGGCCAGCAGGCCGTCTAGACCCGCCGACGATCCCAGCTCGATACCCACCAGCGCCTCACCGGTCTCGCGGTTGTTGCGCTTGACGTACTCGAACAGCGTGATGTCGTCGTTGGGACCGAGCACCTCGTCCAGGAATCGGCGCAGCGCGCCGGGCTCCTGCGGGAAGTCCACCAGGAAGTAGTGCTTGAGGCCGAGGTGCACCAGGGAACGCTCGAGCACCTCGCCGTAGCGCGACACGTCGTTGTTGCCGCCGGAGATCAGGCAGACCACCGTCGACCCGGGCTCGACGTCGGCCTCCAGGAG
>DATIOT010000511.1:0-1647 GCA_035472875.1 Mycobacterium sp. | reverse complement strand
CATTGACGACCATCACCCGGTCGGGCCCCGGCAGGTACATGGGAAAGCGCATCGGGATCCGGGGCAATCGCACGACTTGCCAACTGGCCACCGGGTATCGGGATAGCAGCGCAATCCCGTAGGCCGCGGTCCCGGGTTGTTCATTGCCGGTGGCGGCCATCCAGGTCGCACCGGGGGTGCCAGATATGGCGGCCACAAACCGGTGCTCTACAGCTCCCATGGCTTCGGCGGCCAACGCGGTGAGATCGGTCCGGTCGGACCGCGGTTGGTCGCAGTCAACCTCCTGCAAGGCCAGCACGTCGGGATCAAGACGGCGCACGCAGTCCCACAGCCGCTGAGGATTTACTCCGTCACCGACGGTGCGGCCATGCAGGATGTTGAAGGTCGCCACGCGCATAGGTTCTCGGTACCCATTTCCGGTCGCGCAGTCACCACTGGAATGGATGTCGCGGCTAGCGGGTTCCGGGCACCTGTTCGCGAGCCGCGACGGATTGGCCGTCGCCGGCGTCGAATACCTCGACGACGACGTCCCGGTCCCGATAGCAGGCCAGCGATGTCAGCCCCGGCGTGCGCGCGATGACGGCGTGGGCCATGTCGCCGGTGAGCGGGTAGTCGGGAACGGCGTGTCGCCAGTGTGCGGCAACGATATTCGCGTCCGGCTGCAGCCGAGCACATTCGCGACGCAACACCCAGGCTAGTGCTTCGGCCTCCAAGTAGTACGCAACCTCGCTGAGCACCACCAGATCGAACGGCCCTGGCGGCCACGTCGCGTCCATGGACAACCGAGCCAGCGTCACCCGGTCTCGGCAGCCGGCCTCCCGCAGCCGCGCATCCGCGCTCCGCAGCGCCGCATCGGCCACATCGACCGCGGTCACATGATCGCAGCGCAGTGCCAGCGGTCCGGTCAGCGTTCCGATCGAACAGCCGGGCTCGAAAGCGTGCCGGTACCGCCGGCGAGGGAGCAGTGCCAAAGTGATGGCGTACTTGCGCTGCTCGTACCAGCGCGTCGACAGCTGCCATGGATCGTCAGCGCTGGCATACATCCGGTCGAAGTAGGCGTCGGGTAGCCGCGTGCTCACCGGAACACCACTTCTCCCACCGCCAGCAGTCGCTGTAGCACGAATGCCGGCAACACGGGTGCCGAGTCGCCGGTTCCTGACCCGAACTGGCTGCGAAAGCATTGCGCAGCATGACGTTTGCGACTAAGCGCCCAGCCAGACGCGGGCACCGAGTATGCACGGTCCCACGGCACCTCCGCATCAGCCGGGCTGGCCCAGTGCCACATCCAAACCGGATATTCCAGCAGCGCGACGCCGGTGCGCGCGCACGCCGCGGCAGCTGCACGCCCGACGGCCTCGTGATCGGGATGCCCATCGCCCCGCCAGGTGGCGGCGCACCAAGTCTGGGGCGCAGCACCCTCGAGGATCTCCATGAGCAAATCGGTGAGCCTATCCTCGTGGTCGGCCAGCTGACCGTCGGGCAGACCCAACGACATGGGCGGAGGAATCCCCAAAAAACCTGTTGCTCTTCGCAGTTCGTGTCTTCGTGTGGTTTCCAAACGAAGCTGTTCCGACAGCGACGCGCGGGGTCGTGCGGCGCCTCCGTCACTGACCGACACCACCTGGACATCGGCACCTGAAGAAACCA
>DATIOT010000510.1:0-1889 GCA_035472875.1 Mycobacterium sp. | reverse complement strand
GCCGAAGTGGCACAACCGCATTCCGGATGCACGAACAATTCGGCATCGGGATTGGCACGGGCCTGGTCGGTGAGTTCGTCGCCGTTGATCCCGGCGTGGACGTGGCATTCGCCGGCCCACACATGCAGGTTCGTGCGGCCGGTCACGCGACGGACATGCGCCCCGAGAAATTGGTCCGGGCAGAACAACACCTCGCGATCGGGGTCGATGGACTGGACCACGTCGACCGCGTTGGACGAGGTGCAGCAGATGTCGGTGAGCGCCTTCACGGCCGCTGTGGTGTTGACGTAGGAGACGATGACGGCGCCGGGATGCTCGTTTTTCCAGGCGCGCAGCTCGTCGGGGGTGATCGAATCGGCCAGCGAGCAGCCGGCCCGCTGATCCGGAATGAGCACGGTCTTGTCTGGGCTGAGGATTTTGGCGGTCTCGGCCATGAAGTGCACGCCGCAGAACACGATGGTGTCTTCTGGTGCGTCAGCGGCGATCCGCGACAGCGCCAGCGAATCCCCTACGTGGTCGGCAACATCCTGGATGGCCGGCAGCTGGTAGTTGTGCGCGAGCACGGTGGCATTGCGCAACTCTGCCAGTCGGCGAATCTCGGCGGCCCACTGCTCGTCACCGTCCACACCGCCGTAGCCGGTGGGTGAATTCGTGATGCGAGCAAGCATGTCTTCGGCGAGCGTGTCCATGCGATCCGCGACCGTCACGGCGGCTCCTTTCGGCCCAGGAGGTTTTCGACTTATAATCGAAAACATGGCCCATGGTAACACCGCCCATGAAGTGCTCGCGGTCGTGTTCCAGGTTCGCCAAGTTACAACGGACCTCCGCACCGAAAAACCGCAGCTTAACGTGCTGTTATGGGAACGAGCCCGGGATCCGCAACGAGGCGCCTGGTCGCTGCCCGGCGGGCAACTACGCAACGACGAGGACATGACCACCTCGGTGCGGCGCCAACTGGCCGAGAAGGTCGACCTACGGGAGCTGGCACATCTCGAGCAGCTCGCTGTGTTCTCCGAACCGCAGCGAGTGCCGGGTACCAGGGTGATCGCGTCGACCTTTCTGGGCCTGGTGCCCTCCCCTGCGACCCCCGAGTTGCCGCCGGACACCCGCTGGCATCCGGTGAACTCGCTGCCGCCGATGGCGTTCGATCACGGCCCGATGGTGACCCATGCCCGCACCAGGCTGATCGCCAAGATGTCGTACACCAACATCGGCTTCGCCTTGGCGCCAAGGGAATTCGCGCTTTCAACCCTTCGGGACATTTATGGCGCAGCGCTGGGCTACCAGGTCGACGCGACGAACCTGCAGCGGGTACTGGTTCGCCGCGGTGTCATCTCGCAGACCGGCACCATGGCCCAGTCCGGTCGTAGCGGCGGGCGACCGGCGGCGCTGTACCACTTCACCGACTCTCAGCTGAGGATTACCGATGAATTCGCCGCGCTTCGGCCGCCCGGCCAGCTTTGAATCGGGTTTGAATGCCGCCCAGCCGGGGTAACGGAAATATCCGTTGGTGACGCGACGGTAAATTGGGCGGCAACAGTGGCGCCCGCGACCTACCGGCGCCGACGAGAACTGCCTCACAATGCGGCGGTTGCGCTTTGGCTACCGGCCGTTCATACGCAAGAATGCCGGTTGGCCAAGAAGGGATCCTCAATGGTTGAGCTCGGCAATCTGGCAGGGACGCGTGGCGCCGAGTGGATCGGTCGGCCACGGCATGAGGAACTGCAGCGCAAGGTACGCCCGCTGCTGCCCTCGGACGACCCGTTTTACCAGCCGCCGCTCGGTTTTCAGCACGCCGAGCCAGGGACCGTGCTGCGCTCGCGCGACGTCGAGCTGGCGTTCCTGGGTCTGATACCGCAGCCCATCAAAGCCACTCAGCTGCTGTACCG